>JBKPGQ010000100.1:0-10420 GCA_046729455.1 Verrucomicrobiota bacterium | reverse complement strand
GTCGGCAACGCTCACATTCCTGCCGAATCAGTTAAGAAGGTCAACGAAATCACGACGCGGCTCGGTACCGGCATCGTCACGAGAGATTAGGAAATTTCGATGAACGGTTTCGCAAAAGTTCTTTCCCGCACCAGCTCGCTGCTGGCAGCGGTCGTCGTAATGCAGCGCGCGGCTTTCGCCTCAGTGGATGACGCACAGTCATTTGCTCTTCAAGCGGCAGAACCATACGTAAAACAAGGATTTCAAGTGCGTGAGGATTACTGGGGAGGCGACCTCGGATCGGGCGAGAAGAAAGCGGTCCGGCAACAATTATTCAAAGGGAACGAATATTGGTTCTGGCTGGGAACAGAGGTCGATAAGGCAAAAGTATCCGTTCACATTTATGATTCGGATGGGAAGCTGGCGGAGGAACCAGACAGCTGGGAGAAAGGCCATTTTGCGGCTGCGCACGTCATTCCAAAGACCACTGGCAGTTACTTTATCATCGTCAGTGTCGAGCAATCGCCGGAGGACCGCACGCATTGGGCGCTGGTGTATGGTTTCCGGTAGGGCTAGATTCGTGGCACCGGCATCATGCCGATGAGGTATTGGCTGGAAGCCAACGCCACGATATGACTGAAACGCGCACTCTTCAGTTTGAAAGCCCGCGTGCCCTACAGTCGCTCTACGCCAACGACATCAGACTTTTGAAGAATCTTGAGGATTCTCTCGGTGTGAAAGTGACCACGCGTGAAGGCTGGGTGAAACTGGAAGGAGACCCGAGCCGCATCGATAAGGCGCAACATGTCTTTGAACAGCTTGAGAAAGCGCGCCAGCAGGGTGTGGAGATTCAAAAGCACGAATTTAATTATGCGCTTAAGGCCGTGTCCGAGGAACGCGATGAGAATCTGGGCGATGTTGTCTCGACCAAGATTACGACCTCCCTGCGTAAGCCCCCAATCGTCGCGCGAAGCGCAAACCAGCGGGCGTACGTTGAGGCAATTCAAAAGCACGATGTTGTTTTTGGAATCGGACCCGCCGGCACGGGAAAAACTTACCTGGCTGTGGCAATGGCAGTCGCGGCACTCAAAAAAGAGCAGGTAGCCCGCATTATCTTGACGCGACCCGCCGTGGAAGCCGGCGAAGCGCTCGGTTTTCTCCCGGGTGACCTCGAACAAAAGATCACGCCTTACCTGCGTCCGCTTTACGACGCCCTGCGTGAGATGTTAGAACCAGAGGAACTGGAACGGGCGCTTGGGCGGCAGACCATTGAAGTGGCTCCGCTGGCGTACATGCGCGGGCGCACGTTGAATAATGCTTTTGTCATCCTGGATGAAGCGCAAAACACAACGACAGAGCAGATGTTCATGCTGCTGACACGAATCGGTTTGAATTCCAAGTGCGTCGTGACCGGCGACGTCACACAGATTGATTTGCCGGCGAACAAGCGTTCCGGGGTCGTGGAAGCCTTGCAGGCATTAAAGGCTGTCCCCGGAATTGCTACTGTGTACTTTACAGAGCGCGACGTGGTGCGGCATGAATTGGTACGCGCGATTATTGGCGCCTACCAGCAGCACCGCTCCCCCGCGCCATCATCACGTAAGTAAGAAACGAAATGTTCGATTTTTCCAAACGCGGAAGACTCATCAGACGTGGCCTTGCCTCGCGGAAGCTGCGGCGCCGACGGGCGCGCAGCGAACTGAAGCGCAACCTTGAATACTCACTTTTCACCAAGGTCGTAATTTTCGCGGTCTTTGCCGGTGGCCTCGCGTTTCTCGTCTTTAGTGGCCAGCAACCTGAACCGACCAAGAATTTTATCATTGCGCTGCTGGTTCTGGCTACCGCAATTACTCAGCTTTGGATCAACCAACCCAAGAGCTTTTCACGAAGCTCGCGCATCCTTCTCATCTTTGGCGTCATTCTGGTGCAACTGGCCGTCACGAAACTGCTGCTCGTGCTTTGTAACAGCGGCAGTTACCGATTCCTGAGGCCGGAAATGGCGGGGTTAATCATGCCCTATGCTTTTGCCCCGCTCGTGCTAAGCGTGCTACTTGGCCGTCATCACGGGCTTTACGCTGCATTTTTTGTAAGTCTCTGGAGTAGCATGTTGTTTGGTCCAATTGACGCGCCGCTTCTCGTAACGAGTCTGATCAGTGGATTTACGGCAGTCTCTCTTACGCTGCAGGTGCGACGGCGCGGCCAATTGATCCGTGCAGGATTCTGGGTTGGGCTCGCCATCTGGTTGTTATCGCTGACGTTTGGTTTGATCGGGCCAATCAATTGGTTTTATCCGACTGCCAACGATTGGGGCATGGTCGGACTGCAAAGCGCGCTTGCTATCGGCAATGGAATATTGACTGCGACTTTGGTTGGCGGTGCGCTTCCGATTCTTGAAAATCTTTTCCAAATCACGACGGACATCTCCTGGCTGGAGGCGTCCGACCTTAATCATCCGTTGCTGCGACGTATGACCATCGAAGCGCCCGGAACCTATCATCACAGCCTGGTCGTGGCTAATCTCGCCGAAGCCGCCGCAGAAGCGATCGGCGCAAACGCAACGCTTTGTCGTGTCTGCTCTTATTTTCACGATGTGGGCAAATTGGTGAAACCGGAATATTTCACGGAGAACATGAGCTTCGAACGCAACCCGCACGATGACTTGGCGCCGACGATGAGCGCGTTGATCATCATCGCGCATGTGAAGGAAGGCGTTGATCTCGCCCTGAAATACAAGCTCAATCAACGCATTATCGATATCATCCAGGAACACCATGGCACATCGCTCGTCCGTTATTTTTATCAACGCGCACTCCAACAGCATGAGGACGCGCGTGCCGGCGGTAAAATCATGAAGCTGCGCGAGGACGATATTCCAGAAGTGAAGGAAGAAAGTTTTCGCTATGGCGGACCGAAACCGCAGACGAAAGAAAGCGCCATCGTCAGCCTGGCTGACACTGTCGAAAGCGCCTCACGCAGCGTGGAGAAACCGACGCCGCAAAAGTTAGAAACGCTAGTGAACGAACTTATCGAAGAGCGCATCAGCGACAGGCAATTAGATGACTGTGATCTGACGCTCGGCGAGTTGAAGATCATTGCCGAACGTTTCCGGTTCACCCTCATGATGATGTTGCATAGTCGCATTGCCTATCCGAAGCCGGGCCAAAAAACAACGACCATCATCCCGCGCGACGAAGCCTTGCGCCCAGATGTAATGGTTGCTACACGGAAGCCCGAAAGCGCTCCACCCGTCTCGGCTGCGTGAGGGTAATGGTGTGCGACCTGCGGGCCTTGCAGGGCTGAACTTACAATTCCGGCGGACGTGCGCGAGGCTCGCGGTCCTTCGATGTGGCAGTGCTTGGAACAGTAACGAAGGGGCCGCCTTCCAGCGGTGTTACTTTCGTGAAAGCCACATCGGGCATCTCGCTTGGGAGTCCTTCGAGCGGGAAATCTTTTCGCAGCGGGAAGAACGGATAACCGTCCCACATTAAAATACGGCGGAGATCTGGATGACCGTTGAATTTGATTCCCATCATGTCGTAAATCTCGCGCTCGTGCCAGTTCGCCGTCGGCCAAATGTCGGAAACGGTGTCCACGGCGCCGGCGTCTTCCGGAACTTTTAGTTTTAGGCGCAGATGAACTGCGTGCGGCATTGAGTAAAGATGATAGACAATTTCGAAGCGTGGCTCTTCGCCGAAATTGTCGATGCTTGTGATATCGATCAGGTAATCGAACGTCAGTTCGTCCCGGCAAAATTTCGCGATCTCGCGGAGATCATTTGCGGCAATTGTATAACTCGTCTCACCGCGAAATTCAGCCTTATGCTGAATCTTTCCACTGAATGATTTCTCCAGCGAAGAAAGTGCTTCTTCTGTAGTCATAAGCTCAACTGTCATTCTAAGCCGAGCGAAGCGAAGTGGAAGAATCCCGTGACGAAACCGATCGGTAAATCAACGGGATCCCTCGACTTTGCTCGGGATGACAGCATGCTCATGATGCGAGCGCTTCTTCAAACTTTTCTGCCAGTTCTGGCTTCTGATTTCTGAACGAGCGTTCCCGCGAAATTTTCTCCTGTAATTTCATCAAGCCGGCAAGCAGCGCCTCCGGGCGCGGAGGACAACCGGAAATGTAAACATCGACCGGAAGAAGTTGATCGATTCCCTGCAAGACGGCGTAAGAGCGATACATGCCGCCTGTCGAAGCGCATGCGCCCATGGCTATTACCCACTTCGGCTCTGGCATTTGCTCATAAATTCGCTTTACCGCCAGCGCCATTTTGTAGGTGACAGTACCTGCCACAATCATCACGTCGCATTGCCGCGGCGAAAAGCGCATCACCTCCGCCCCGAATCGCGCGATATCGAACCGAGACGCCGCGGCAGCCATTAACTCGATTGCGCAACAGGCCAGGCCCATTGGCATCGGCCAAAGCGAGTTTTTGCGTACCCAATTAAGCGCCGCATCGAAGCGCGTAAAAATCACGTTTCCTTCGATCTTCGAGTCGTATGCTGTCGCGCGTGTTTCCGGCATGGGAAAAGTTAAGATTGGGCGCTAAGCGTGCAACCAATAATAACTCCCAAACCTAAAGGCCGCCTCTCCCTTCGTGAGGCCGAGGGAGGCGAAGAGTTTATTCGGGGCATTGATGACGCCTGGTTGCAGCGTGAGCTTCCCGATTGTATAGAACGGCCCTTATCAAGATGATGACACCTGTGCAACGCACTCATCTCGACGATCTCGAGAACCAAAGCATCTTTATTTTCCGCGAGGCGTATCACGCTTTTAAAAATATCGCCATGCCGTGGTCGATGGGTAAAGACTCAAATGTGCTCGTGTGGCTGGCCCGCAAAGCCTTCTTCGGACGCGTTCCTTTTCCCGTTTTGCACATCGACACGACCTACGAGTTTCCCGAGATGCTGGAGTTTCGCGAATGGGCAAGAAAACAGCACAATCTCAATCTGATTGTTAAGGTCAACACCGAAGCGCGCGCGCGCGGAATTGGTTACGAGACGCATGACCCAGTCACGGTTACGCACGAGTTAAAGACGGTGGCGTTGCAACAAGTACTCGCCGAGTACAAATGGGACGCGCTTATCACCGGCATTCGACGCGACGAGGATCCCACGCGCGCGAAGGAGCGATATTTTTCGCCGCGCAACGCGCAGTTTGAATGGGATTACAAGGATCAACCGCCCGAATTCTGGAGCCAGTTCGTAACGACAACCGCCAAAGGCGAACATGTTCGCATCCAACCCCTGCTGGATTGGACTGAGGTGGATATCTGGCGCTACATCCAGAGAGAAAACATCCCGGTCCCGCAAATGTATTTCGCTCGAAACGGAAAGCGATTCCGCTCGTTAGGCTGCAGCCCCATCACGCGTCCGATCGAGAGCACTGCCTCGACAATCGATGAAATCATTGCCGAGCTCGAGGCGACAAAAACGACCGAGCGGGCCGGTCGCGCGCAAGATCATTATGAGCGCAATGCAATGCAGAAGTTGAGGGCGAAAGGATTTCTATGATCGGAAGAGAAAAAGCCCAACGCTCAACGCCGAACGCCCAAGGTCCAGCCTCAGATATCGAGACGAAGCTCAAGATTGTTTTTGTTGGCCACGTGGATCACGGCAAGTCCACGCTCATCGGTCGCATTCTGCATGACACCGGTTCTCTACCCGAGGGGAAAGTGGAAGAGATAAAAAAGGCATGCGCAGCGGAGGGAATGGGATTTGAATTCGCCTTTTTGCTCGATGCGCTTCTTGAGGAGCAAAAACAAAACGTCACCATCGACACGACCGAAATCCCTTTTCGAACGCCCCGGCGCCAATACGCCATCATCGACGCACCAGGACACAAGGAATTCTTAAAGAACATGATTACGGGCGCATCGAGAGCCGATGCGGCGATCCTTGTGATCAGCGCTGACGAAGGAGTGCGCGAACAGAGTCGCCGTCACGCCTACCTGCTAAGCATGCTTGGCATCAAGCATGTCATCGTTGTCGTAAACAAGATGGATCTTGTGGATTACTCTGAGAAGCGATTTCGCGAGATCGAGCAGGAATATCGAAAGTTTCTTCGCGAGCTTGGGTTGGACGCGCGGACCTTTATTCCGGCTTCGGCCAGAGAAGGTGAGAATGTCGCGCGGGCGGGCATGAAAATGAAGTGGCACTGCGCAGCGAGTGTTCTCGAGGCACTTGATTTGCTGGAGCCGCAAAAGGGCTACATCGATCTTCCGCTTCGCTTTTGTGTTCAGGATGTTTATCGCTTCGACGGGCGCCGGATTATCGCGGGCCGGATCGAGACGGGAACGCTAAGGGTGGGGGATCAGTTGGTGTTCTCGCCGGCAAACAAGGCGTCTGTGGTTGCTACGATCGAGCGTTGGAACGCGCAGGAAAACGACGGTCCGGCCGTGGCGGGAGATTCGATTGGGATCACGCTCAGCGAGCAGATTTTTGTCGAGCGCGGCTATGTCGCATCGCGCGAGAATGAAACGCCGATCGAGGCAAATCGTTTTCACGCGGACCTTTTCTGGATCGTGCGCGAACCACTGCGCGTTGGACATTTGTACAGCCTGCGGTTGGCAACTCAGGACGTGAAATGCGAGGTCGTATCAATCGAGCGAGTGATGGATTCTTCGACATTGGAGACGAAGAGCGACGGCCGCGAACAATTGGAACGAAACGAGATCGGCAGACTTACAATCCAAACCCGCGGACCACTCGTTATAGATAACCACGATCGGATTCCGAATCTCGGACGCTTTGTCATCATAGACGACGGACAAATCTGTGGTGGCGGAACGATTTTCGGTGGCGTTTATACGGATCGCACCGTCACAAAGAGCAAAAATATCTTTTGGACCGAGGGCAAAATTACGGCCCGCGCCCGGGCGATACGCAGCGGTCATCGGGGAGCCGTGATCTGGCTAACCGGGCTTTCTGGCGCTGGGAAATCGACCATTGCGCAGGCGCTTGAACGCGAGCTGTTCCAGCGTGCCATGCATACCTATGTGCTCGACGGGGACAACATCCGGCACGGTTTAAACTCGAATCTCGGGTTTTCGCCAGACGACCGGGTGGAAAACATTCGCCGCGTGAGCGAAGTGGCAAAACTCATGGCCGATGCCGGGACAGTCGTGATCACTGCATTCATCTCACCTTATCGGATGGATCGCAGCCGCGCGCGAGAGATTGCGTTAGAAGGCAGCGCGGAATTTATCGAAGTGTTCGTTGATGCGCCGCTGGAAGTCTGCGAAGCGCGCGATCCGAAGAATCTCTACAAGAAAGCGCGGGCCGGTCAGATTCGCGAATTCACAGGCATTGATGCACCGTACGAAGCGCCGGAGGATCCTGAAATTGTTGTGCGCACAGATCAACAGAGCGTCGATGAATCTGTTGCTACGATTCTTGAACAGTTATTGCCGCGTTTGAGGAATTACGGACCAAACGACTGACGCGCTGGCTAGTAGTGGCTCTTATCATTCGAGACGGCAGATTGAACGACGCGTCGGACCTTGCGGCGCTGATGTGCGAGCTCGGGTACGAAACAACCAGCACCGAAATGAGAGAGCGCTTGGGATCAATCTTAGGCGATGCGCGCTGCAGCACGATTGTCGGAGAGATGGACAATAAGGTTTGCGGGATGATTGGCACGCTGGCCTATGCAACCCACGAGCATAACGATCTCTCTGGAAAAATTATCGCGCTCGTTGTTTCAAAGAAACAGCGACGCAATGGGATCGGCCGCGCGCTGGTTGCGGCAGCTGAGGAAGACTTCGCTAGAAGACGTATTACGCGAGTGACTGTAACGGCACGATTCGAACGCGAAGGGGCGCATCAATTTTATGAAGCGCTGGGTTATTCTCAAACAGGTTTCCGCTTTGCAAAAAAACTTCGGCCTGCGTCTGCATGCAGAACTAGAGGGTCGAATTCACCTCAAGGCTAATGTTAGATGCGACGCAGCTGTCGCCTTAGGAAATCCAAATCGTTTTCGTGTTTGTGAACTCGCGAATCCCGGCCGCGCCGAGTTCGCGTCCAAAACCGGAACGCTTCACACCGCCGAACGGCAAGCGAGGATCGGAGGCGACCATCGCGTTGATGAAAACCATTCCCGTCTCAAGGTCGGAGATGAAGAGCTCCTGTTCCTCGGGACTATTGGTCCACGCACTGGCGGCGAGACCGAATGAGGTGTCGTTCGCCATGTCGATCGCATGATCTGCGTCGCCGACGCGGAAAATGGATGCGACCGGACCAAACACCTCTTCGCGATAAGCGGGCGATTCTCGTGGCACATTGACGAGAACCGTTGGCTCATAGAAAAATCCGGGACCATGAATCCGATTTCCGCCGGTCAATAATTTTGCGCCTGCCGCGATCGATTTCTGAACCTGATCGTGCACGCCTTGCAGAATTTGTTCGCTTGCGAGAGGGCCAATTTCAGTAGCCGGATCCATGGGATCCCCAACTTTCAACGCGCGCATTCTGTCAACGAACTGGTCGAGAAACTCGTCGTAGATTTCGTCTGCAACGAAGAGTCGCTTCGCTGCGATGCAGGATTGTCCGGTGTTGATGGTGCGGGCTTTGACCGCGGTGCTCAGCGCGCTCTCGAAATCCGCACTTGGCATCACGATGAATGCATCGCTGCCGCCTAGCTCGAGCACACTTTTCTTGATCTGACGCGCAGCCGTGCTCGCCACTGCGCTCCCGGCCTTTTCGCTGCCTGTCAACGTGACCGCCTTGACCCGCGGATCGACAACTATCTTTTCGACCTGCTCCGGTTCGATGAGGAGCGTTTGGAAAACTCCGTCATCGAATCCCGCGCGGCAAAGTATTTGTTCAATTGCAAGCGCACACTGCGGCACATTTGAGGCATGCTTCAGTAAACCGACATTGCCCGCCATTAGCGCTGGCGCAGCAAATCGAAATACCTGCCAGAACGGGAAATTCCACGGCATGATGGCGAGGACCGGTCCGAAAGGTTCATAATGGACATAACTCCGAGCCGCGTCCGTTTGCGCAGCTTCGTCCTCAAGGAACCGCTCTGCGTTGTCGGCGTAAAATCGACAGCCGCGCACACATTTCTCGATCTCTTCTACGGATGCCCGAAACAATTTTCCCATTTCGAGGGTGATGGTTTCGGCGAGTCTCTCCTTTTCCAGCAACAACAGCTCAGCAGTTGCCTCCATAAGTTCCGAGCGCTGGCTAAACGCAGTTCGCCGATATTTCCTGGACGCGTTTTCGGCGCGCTTCAGACGGTTCTCGATTTCTCCATCGTCGAAGGCAGAAAACTCCTTCACCTTTTCGCCAGTAGCCGGATTGATCGATGCAATTGGCATGCGTCTAACTAAGCGCGCCGGTGAAAATGAGCAAAGGTGGAACGCGTTGTCCTCAACGCGTTCTCAGATGAGTGCGGTTTTGCCGCCTATATCCGCGCCTTCGGCGGTACATTCAGCCATCGTCTTGAGGACAAGACGATCCACCTATATCCGCAGCCCTTTGGGAATTAGGACGCGATCGAGTACATCGAAAAACCATTGCACAAGCAGGGCCAGCAATGCAGCGGGAATAGCTCCCTGCAAAATCGTTACGTGATCATTCAGGTTGAGGCCGCTCAAGATCGGCTCGCCCAAACCTCCAGCGCCGATCAACGCCGCCAGAGTTGCGGTACCGATGTTGATTACCGCGCTAGTCTTGATTCCTGAGAGAATCGAGCGCGATGCCATTGGCAGATAAATTTCCCAAAGCCGGGTAAATGGACTTAGTCCCAGCGCAACAGCAGATTCCCGTAATGATCGCGGGATGTCCTGCAGGCCGCTCGCGGTGTTTCGCACGATGGGCAACAAGCCGTAAAGAAACAGAGCCGCAACCGCAGTGCGCACGCTGATCCCGAAAAACGGAAGAGGGACAAGCAACGCGAGCAAGGCGAGCGATGGAATGGTTTGCACAATACTGGCAAAGCCAAGAATTCCCTGCCCAATGAATCCACCGCGACTGGCAACAATGCCAAGCGGAATCCCGATGATCACTGAAAGCAACAGCGAAAATCCTGCGAGCTCGAGATGGCGTAGGGTCCAGCGCGCGAGCTTGTGGGGAAAGGATTCGCCCGCGAAGCTCGCAGATCTTCCGTTGTCTTGAAAATACAAGTTGGCAGCGGAGGTGTAATTCTTTGTGCGCTCCGCCTCCATGTTCAGGTGAATCATGCGTTTTTTATCCAGCGTTCCTTCGAGCCGGCGCAACGCAAAAATTGCATCGGGAGACATGGCCGATCGAAATAAGAAGACGGCCTCATATTTTGGGAAAAATTGAAGGTCGTCTTCGAGAACCTCGAGATCGTTCTGTTCGATCTTTGCATCAGTCGAATAAGCGTCCTTCACGTCAATTGAGCCATTGGCCAGTGCGGCGTAACCGAGCGCGTGATCAATCCCAATGACGCTCTGTTGAGGAAGTCCGTA
>JBKPGQ010000099.1:0-3291 GCA_046729455.1 Verrucomicrobiota bacterium | reverse complement strand
AAGCCAGACATCGGCGATGCCAGGGATATCGAAACCTGGAGGCATCACGCCGACGACATTGTAACTTCGCCCGTCGAGAGTCAGTGACTGAGTAATAACGTCGGTGTTGCTCGCAAAATGTTTCTGCCAAAGCCCGTAGCTTATCAATGCCACTGGTGGTGCACCGGGTCGATCATCGTCAGCTGAAAACGTGCGACCAAGCACCGGTTTTGTGCCCAACGTTGACAGATAATTGGCCGTCGCGGTGGCACCGCGGACGTGTTCCGGCTCACCTCGGCCGGTTAAATTAAAGGAACGTGCCGTCGCGACACCGCTGCTGGCGAAACAATGAGCCCGATCCCGATATCCGACGTACTCCAGAAATGGGGATCCGAAAGGATCAAAGCCTTCCCGTAACGTGATTGGAACGACTAGGCGATCGATATCCTCAACTGGTAATGGCCGAAGCAGGAGTGCATTGGCGGCGCTGAAGATCGCAGTGTTCGCTCCGATGCTGAGCGCGAGCGCCACGACCGCGATCGCGGTGTAACCGGGAGACTTCAGCAAAATCCGCTTGCTATAGCGGAGATCCTGCCAGAGTTCCCCAAGCATAGGTTTCTATCTTTCGTTAGGCTGCGATTCTGTCTTCAACGACACGTCCATCAAATAAGTGAACTGTGCGATCGGCATGCTGAGCGAAGCGCTCGTCATGCGTGACCATGCAAATGGTGGCCCCGTTCTCGTGCAATTCCTTGAGCAGTTGCATCACCGCTTCGCCATTGCGCGAATCAAGATTGCCGGTTGGTTCGTCTGCGAGCAGGATGGCCGGCCTACCCGCAAGCGCCCGGGCGACGGCCACGCGCTGTTGCTGGCCGCCGGAGAGTTGACTTGGCAAGTGCTTTGCGCGATGCGCCATACCCACGCGCTCCAGAGCTCCGGTGACAAACGACTTGCGCTCACCGGCGCCCATTCCGCGATAGGTCAGTGGTAACTCGACATTCTCAAAAACAGTGAGGTCCCCGATCAGATTGAAGCTTTGAAAAATGAAACCGATTTCCCGATTGCGAATGCGCGCCCGGTCTGCGAACGAAAGATTGGCAACTTCGTGTCCCTTTAGCGAATAGCTGCCATCAGAAGGAGTGTCGAGGAGCCCGAGAATTGACAGCAAAGTCGTTTTGCCGCAGCCCGACGGTCCAGCTATGGAAACATATTCGCCGGGCCGAATGTCGAGGTGGATTCCGGATAGCGCATGGGTTTCTACCTCATCGGTGAGAAAGACCTTCGTCACGCTGCTTAGTCGTATAAGAGGATCTGAGCCGTTGTTCATGATCTTGATTGTTGACTGCTGATTAGTTGAGTCGAATCCGGTCGTGCGAATCCCAGGCACTCGTATCCGAGAGAATGACCCGATCTCCCGGTTGCAAACCGCTTAGAATCTCAATCGTGTTCACCGAGCTCTTTCCGAGCTTGACCGGAGTGCGGACAGCTTCCGAGGCGCCGTTGACGAGCTTAAACATTCCTACGGTGTTGTTCTCCTGGCCGAATGCTGGCCGGCCCACATAAATGACGTCATCGAGGTGTTCGAGCTCGATTGTTCCGTCCACGCTAAGATCGGGTCGCGCCCCCTTCGGCAGCGGCTCATCGAAGGCGACCTCGACGGTTACAGTCCCCTGCTCCACTGCTGGATCGACGCGCGTAACATGACCATTCGCCGTACCATTGCGAGTGTCGATTACCGCTTTCTGTTTGAGCTGAATATCCTTCGCCTGGGTTTCAGCGATTTTGACCTGCGCCTTCAACTTCGTTGGGTCCGCGACGCGCGCGAGATTGTCGCCGACCTTGAGTCGCTGGCCGATTTGCACCGGCAATTGTTGCAACACGCCAGACATTCCGGCTTTCACATGCAACGCTTCAACCTGGTCGAGCTTCAGTTTCGCCAGTTGTTTAGCTTGATCGACTGCGGCTTGTTTCGAGGCCAGCTGCGGCTCGATCGAATCGCGCGCAAATGCCAAGCGCTTTTGCTCGATCTCATCACTCTTCTGGCATTCCTCTTCTTTAATCTTCGAAGTTTTGTAAACGAGATCGGCGACAAGACCGTTCTTTGCCAACTGATCGTTCGTTTGGCGTTCCATTTTCGCCTGCTCATGTGCGGCGTGCGCCGCGGTTGTTTTCGATTCCTGATCGAGCAATTCGCGCTGCAAAGTCGCGCGCATCGTCGTAAGCTCTGCCTCCGCTGCGGTCGCCTGCAATTCTGCGTCATGCGCGCTCTGTTCCAATTCGGGGCTCGTCAACTCTAATATAACGTCGCCGGGTTCGACTTTTGTTCCCGGCCAGATCAAAATTTTCTCGACGATTCCCTCCGTGTTTGCCGGGATCCAACGGATGTCTTCGGGAACGAGCGTCCCCAAACCGCGCACCTGTCGCGTCATTGGACCGCGCTTAACCGTATCGATCCAGACGGTAGAACGATCGACGCCTGGCACTGCCGGTTTCAATCGCGAGATGGCTATCGTCGCGACAAGTAACCCAAGCGCGGAGACAGCGATAATAATAATGCGGCGCTTGCGCTTCTTCGCTGCTATGCCTACGCGCGGCACGTCCATCGAGGAAAGACTCGATGTGAATCCGGCTGGCCGCACAATCGTTTCTTCTTTTGGTTTTCGCTGCGGAATCACGGTAAGATCAAAGCTGAGCAAATGCCCGACAGAGCTCGACCACCGCATTTGTCGCGCTTACCAATGGCACGACAGCGGTGAGGGCGAGGAGCAAGAAGCAAACTGCTTCGATGAGAAAATCGTGTCGCGCTTCGTTTTGAAAATACTGAGCGCTAATATTCCGAAAACGCGGCGCCCCAGCTCTGACGCATCGGCCCCGATACCCGTCCAGCGTCATCGCGCGATAGTTGCAGTCAATCAGCGGGAACCTGTTGCTCTTGTCAGCAATTTTTGAGGTCGGCTTCATATTTCCTTTCAGTTTGTTTGGAAGCAGTTGCTGCAATGTTTGTGCCAACTCGGCAAAAGGACGTCACAATACTCACTAGAAGAGGGAGTTAGCGTTTATTGAGGAAGTTCGTAGCGATCCCCAGCGAGTTCGGTTGTGGGACAGCCCCGTCCCAAGTTTGGGACTGTTCTTGCAAAAGTGATTAGAGCGGCAGGCGCAGCAAAGCTTCCACACCTTTGCCATTTTCGCGATTCGTGAGCGCCAACGATCCTGCGTGGGCCTCAGCGATTTGACGACTCAATGGCAGACCGATTCCAGAGCCGTCGGGCTTCGTGGTGAAAAACGGAACGAAGAGGTTCGCGGGATTCATAA
>JBKPGQ010000098.1:0-2276 GCA_046729455.1 Verrucomicrobiota bacterium | reverse complement strand
ATTTTTCTTTTTCTCGGTTTCGATAACGGACAGATACGCCGCTTCTTTATTAGCCTCGTCCCGAATCGCTACTTTGAGTTGTCGCTCACGGTCCTCGACAGGCTCGATGATGCTATCGGCAGGTATTTGCGTGGGACGTTGATCGAATGTTTTCTGGTGGGCCTGACTCTTACACTCGGATTGATCCTCCTTGGGATTCCTCTGGGGATCGCCGTGGCGATTGGCGTAGTTTCCGGACTTCTCAACGCCATTCCGTTTCTGGGCGTGTTAATCGCTCTCGTGATTGGTGTTGGTTATGCGCTAATCGCGGAAGACGTGAGGCCGCTAATTCCCGGCCTGAATCCAAATGACCTGGCGTTGTATGCACTGATTCTGGTCGTAATCGTGCACGTGCTGGATGATGTTGTATTTCAGCCATTTGTTCTGGGTGGCGCGGTAAACGTTCATCCACTCGTGGTCGTCATTGCGATCATCGCCGGTTCTCTCATCATGGGCCTGTGGGGCATGTTATTCGCTATTCCAACGGTGGTCGTCGTCAAAACTGCGGTTGCAACCTTGTTCAAGGAATTAAAGGATTATCGCATAATCTGATGGCGGCTTGAAAGCGATTGAAGCCCAATAGGGCTTGAAACTTGAGTCAGGTCACTGAGTTTCAAGGGAAATGAAAACAGTCTGGCGCGTTTTTGTTTATCTAAGACGCTACCCGCTGCTCGCGATCGCGACGCTGGCTTGCGCGATCGCGGGTACGCTCATGGTGATCGTTCCTCCTGCGGCGACAAAATATATTCTTGATAGCGTCATCAACGGTCACCACCCCGAACGTTTGCTTCCGCTGCTTATTCTCGTGGCCTTCGCCATGTTCGTTCAGCGAGGCTTGGACTATCTTCGGCTGTTGCTCAACAACGCCTTCGAGCAAAAAGTTATTTTCGATCTGCGCCGCGATCTGTATTCACACATTCAAACTCTGCCACTGCGCTGGTTCGATAATCGCGCTACTGGCGATCTGATGACGAGGATTCTGGAGGACGTCAACTCGGTCGAACGCGTCCTCATCGACGGCATCGAGAAAGGCACGGTGGCGGTATTGCAAATCGTGGTGGTGGTGGCGGGAATGTTTTACCTCAGCACAAAACTGGCGCTGGTCGCGCTTGCGCCGGTGCCGTTGCTGGCCGGCGGCGCGCTCTGGTATACGCTCACCGCGCACCGCCGATACCGGCTGCACCGCCGCGCCGCTTCGGCCAAGAAGTCGCTCCTGCACGACAATCTCTCCGGCATTCGTCAGATCAAAAGTTTTGTACGCGAGGCTGAGGAAGATAGTCGCTTTAACAAAGAGAGCGACGAGTTGCGGCGTGCCACCTTCGTCGTCACGCGGGTGTGGGCACTTTACCATTCTTCAATGTATTTGTTCGGTTCGCTCGGCGTCCTGCTGGTGGTGGCCGTGGGGGCCCGCGATATTTTATCAGGTACGTTACAGTTGGGGGATTTTGGCGCCTTTCTTGTGCTTGCGAGTTTTCTCTACGAACCAATAGGGAAACTGCATGAACTCAATCAACTGGTGCAGGCAGGGCGGGCCGCGGGTGAACGCGTCTTCGAAATTCTCGATTCAGAAGGCGAGCCGGAGGGTGGGGAAACGTTTGATGATACAGTGCGCGGCGAGATTGAGTTCCGAGACGTCAGTTTCAGCTACTCTGGCGAACCGCAGACGCTGAGTGACATTTCATTTCACGCACGGCCGGGTGAGACGGTCGCGCTTGTCGGCGCGACCGGCGCAGGAAAATCCACGGTGATCAATCTGCTCACGCGCTTCTACGAATTCGATAGCGGCGAGATTTTAGTCGACGGAAGTCCGATTCGTGATTTCAGCATTCGTGCGTTGCGGCAACAGATCGGGATGGTGACGCAGGAATGCTTTTTGTTTAACGGCACCATCCGCGAGAACCTGCAAATTGGGAAGCCTGATGCGACGGACGAAGAATTGCTGGAGGCAGCGGCGGTGGCAAACGCGCGTCCCTTCATCGATCGGCTGCCGCACGGATTGAGCAGCGTAGTAGGGGAGCGCGGAGTAAAGTTGAGTGTGGGCGAAAAGCAGCGCCTTTCGATTGCGCGTGCGCTGTTGAAGGATCCGCCAATTCTGATTCTGGATGAAGCTACGGCGAGCGTGGACACGACGACGGAGCGACTCATCCAGGAAGCGCTGGAAACTCTGATGTTCGACCGCACTTCCATCGTAATCGCGCACCGGCTTTCCACTGTCGTGCACGCAGACCAGATTCTCG
>JBKPGQ010000097.1:0-9706 GCA_046729455.1 Verrucomicrobiota bacterium | reverse complement strand
GGCGCGTCATCATGGACGTTTTACTCATCATGCGACACCCGCGACCGGACTCGATTCGATTGAAGCGCTTGCAGAGATATTTTCTGTACGCTGTGTTGGCGCTGCTTTTTTTGAGTGGGGTGGCATGGGCCTATTGGAATTATCTTGCTGCGTCGCCTGGGGATTTTGAGACAGGCGCGAAAACTTGGGCGATGAAAATCCATGGCGCCGCAGCGATCGCGATTTTGGTACTGATCGGCATGCTCTTAACCGGGCACGTGAGATTCGCATGGCGCGCGCGCCGCAATCGAGCAAACGGGTCGGTTTTTCTGAGTGCGTTCGCCGTTTTGACCATCACCGGCTACGGCCTTTATTACGCGGGTGGCGAAAGACTGCGTGCGTGGACGAGTTGGATTCATCTCGGTGTAGGACTGGTTTTGCCGATCTTGTTGCTGATCCACATTTTTCTGGGAAGGAAAACAAGGCCTACAGTTCATTCCCCCACGAGGTCGCGCTTTGCATCCCGGAGCGTGGAGGATCGACCTCGAAAGTCCCATTATTATGAGTCCCAACGCAGCACTCAATGAGGTCGTAACAGACCTTAATTTCAGGTTGCGCACCGGCACGTGCTGTAGCATCTTCACCGTCCCGCTCTAGAGTTCCCCCTCGCGGATTTCTCCTATGGCAGACACAACAGAATTGGTACCTGAACTTTTGGAAGCTGGTGTTCATTTTGGACATCAGACGAAGCGCTGGAATCCGAAGATGAAGCCCTTCATCTTCGAGCAGCGCAATCAGATTTACATCATTAATTTGGATGAAACCGTGCTCCAGCTTCAGCGGGCCACGGAATTTCTCCAGGAAGTAACGCGCCGTGGAGGCAGGATTTTATTCGTTGGTTGCAAGAAACAGGCGCAGGAAGCGATAAAAGAGGCTGCGCTGGCCTGCGGTCAGTTCTACGTCAATCAGCGTTGGCTGGGTGGCACATTGACCAACCTCGCAACCATCCGCAAGAGCATAGGGCGACTGAGATACATCGAAGAGATCGAACAATCACCCGAATACAAGAAGATGGGCAAGCAGGAACTGGCTGCGCTTAATCGTGAGGCGGCAAAGCTCCGACGCAATCTCGATGGGATAATCGAGATGTCGCAATTGCCCGATGCCCTTGTCGTGATAGATACGATCCGTGAACAAAACGCCGTGAACGAAGCGCGGCGCCTTGGGATCCCAGTGGTTGCCATCGTGGACACGAACGCGGATCCAGACATCATCGATTACCCAATCGCTGGCAATGATGACGCGATCCGCGCGATTCGCGTGATTCTGCAGAAGCTCGTGGATGCTATTGTCTCGGCAAGCAACGAAGCGCGCATTCGCGAGCAAGTCGAAATGGCTGGCGTTTCAGCCTGATGCTTGCGTTGCATCGCAAGCGCAATGCTTCGAAAGTTCGACACGTAAGACTTAACACTTAATGAAAACAACGGCTGAAATCGATCCCCAACTGGTTAAGCAGCTACGCGAGAAAACCAACGCAGGTTTCATGGATTGCAAGCGCGCTCTTGTTGAGAGCGGCGGTAATCTGGAAAAAGCGGAGGCGATTTTGCGAACCAAGGGAATTGCCAGCGCCAGTAAGAAGTCTTCGCGCGTGACCAAAGAAGGCGTCGTGGCTTCCTACATTCATCTGCAGGGGAAGGTTGGCGTGCTCGTGGAAGTGAATTGTGAAACCGACTTCGTGGCGAGGAACGAGAATTTTCGCGAGTTCGTAAAGGACATCACCCTGCATATTGCCGCGGCGCATCCGCTTTACGTCAGTCGTGCCGATGTGCCAGGCAATCTCATCGAAGCCGAGCGCGAAATTTACAAGGCACAGGTCAAGGGCAAACCGGAGAACGTTGCTGACAAAATTGTCGACGGAAAACTCGAGAAATTTTACAGCACCGTCTGCTTGCTCGAACAAGGCTTTATTAAAAATCCTGATGTGACCATCAGGGATTTACTCAATACGAAGATTTCCGAGCTGGGCGAGAATATCGTCATCCGGCGCTTCGTTCGCTACCTCGTCGGCGAACCGCTACCAAGCGAAGCGTGAGTGTTTAGCGGCGTTTGTGACAAACGCCGAGCGCTCAAGAGATGCCTGACGCACGGGTCCTATACTGCTAGGTGCGGACGGGTAATCTGCGGTTAAGTTTTAGCCGCAATGGGACTGGCCGAATATAAGCGGAAACGCGACTTCAAGAAGACAGCTGAGCCTGCAGGAGGCAAGCCGCTGCCAGGTAAAATCAAAGGCGCGTCGCGTTTCGTCATTCAAAAACACGATGCACGTCGTTTGCACTATGACTTCCGCCTGGAGATGGAGCGCGTTCTGAAATCGTGGGCGTTGCCCAAAGGGCTCCCCTGGAAACGAGGTGAAAAACATCTTGCAGTGGAAGTGGAAGATCATCCGATCGAATACGAGGATTTCGAGGGAATTATCCCTGAGGGCCAATATGGCGGCGGAACAGTGATGGTGTGGGACCGTGGCAGTTACCGCGTTTACGGCGAACAGCCGGTGAAATCACTAAAGGAAGGCAAACTTCATCTCGTTCTCGACGGCGAAAAAGCAAAAGGCGAATGGACCTTGGTGCGCATTCGGGGTCGTGATGAGGCCAAGAATCAATGGTTGATCCTGAAAACCGGAGATGATGCGAAACCGATATCAAAAAAACTGGAAGATCAGTCGGTCAAGACGGGACGCACGATGAAACAAATCGCTGAAGCGCGCGATGCCGAGTGGGAGTCAGGTCGGGCAGCGGACGAGGGCCCCACTTCACAATTCAAAGCGCGCATCCGTGCCACCATAAAAAAAAAGGCGAAAGATACTGTCGTAGGACAGGAGCACCGCGTGCCGGCCGCAAAGAGGGGGAACGGAAGCGGTCGCACTGAAATAGCGTCCCTCCCAGATTTGGCCTCGGCAAGAGCGCGTTTTATTGAGCCGATGAAAGCGAAGCTGGTCGAAAAACCACCAGCGATCGGCGATTGGATTTATGAACTAAAATTTGACGGCATCCGCCTGATCGCAGTTAAGAAGGACGAAAAGGTTTCATTGCTATCGCGGAATCAAAATGAACTCTCGGAACGTTTCCCGGAGATCGTCGAGGCCGTAACGAGTTTGCCGGCGCGCGAATGTGTGATCGATGGCGAAGTGGTTGCGCTCGACGAGGAGGGTCGCTCCTCGTTTCAACTCTTGCAGGCGCGCGAGATGGAAGGTCGAAAGAGCCCGGTGTATTTTTACGCGTTCGATCTGCTCCAACTCGATGGCAAAAGCTTGCTGTCGCTGCCACTGGAGGCGCGCAAGGACGTTCTGGAAAAGCTCTGTGCCGGCGCGGGCGATCCCATTCGCTATTCAGGTGCGATTGGCGGACACGCACAACGGCTGCTTGAAGAAGTGAAGCGCCGCGGCTTGGAAGGAATCATAGGCAAACAACGTAACTCCGTTTACGAGCCGGGACGCAGAGGCGGCGCATGGATCAAGCTCAAATGTGTCCAGGAACAGGAATTCGTTATCGGCGGGTACACGCCGCCGCAGGGCGCGCGAAAACATTTCGGTGCGATTCTGGTTGGTTATTACGAGAACAAAAAACTCGTTTTCGCCGGCAAAGTAGGCACGGGTTTCACAGCGAAATCGTTGTCGACGCTGTACAAGAAATTCCAAAAAGAAGGACGCGACCATTGCCCGTTTGTCGATTTGCCATCGAAGCAAAATGGTCAATGGGTGCAGGACATCACACCATCGATGATGCGAAAAATGCGTTGGATGAACCCAGTCCTTGTTTGTGAAATCAAATTCGCCGAGTGGACGCGGGACAAAAAATTGCGTGCGCCTGTTTTCCTCGGGTTGCGCGAAGATAAGAAGCCCAGTGAAGTTGTCCGCGAGAGTTGAGGGACAGTAGCGGGTGGTCTTGATCTGCGTATCTGTGACTTGACCTGCGAAGGCTAGGCCGAAAATTTTCAACGGTTCTTTATAGGGAGGGTTTTAGGATTGTTATGCGAATCGCTCAGGTCGCGCCGCTTTACGAAAGCGTTCCGCCGAAATATTACGGAGGAACCGAACGGGTGGTATCGTACCTCACCGAAGAATTGATCCGCCAGGGCCACGAGGTAACTCTCTTTGCAAGCGGGGATTCGGAAACTAAGGCCCGGCTGGTCGCGGCATGTCGTCGCTCGCTGCGTCTCGACGAACAATGCATAGACCAAATGGCGCACCAAATCCTGATGCTTGAACATGTGTTCCAGCGCGCTGCGGAGTTCGATATCATCCATTTTCACGTTGACTATCTACATTTTCCCCTGAGTCGTCGTCAGCCGATAACGCATGTGACGACGTTGCACGGCCGGCTCGATATCCCAGACCTCATCCCTCTCTACCAGGAGTTTCAAGACATGCCGGTCATTTCAATCTCCAATGAACAGAGAAAACCTTTACCGTGGGCAAACTGGCAGGCCACGGTTTATCATGGGTTGCCGGCTGGCCTTTATCGGTTCCGTGCAGAGCCGGGAAGTTATCTTGCCTTTATGGGGCGGATATCACCCGAAAAACGAGTGGATCGTGCAGTCGAAATTGCCAAGCGGATCCAGATCCCATTGAAAATCGCCGCTAAAGTGGACCCAGTAGACAAGAATTATTTCGAGACCGTTGTCGCGCCCTTGCTGGATGACCTGTTGATCGAGTTCGTTGGCGAAATTGGCGATGCACAGAAGAACGAATTTCTGGGGAACGCCTATGCTCTGCTTTTGCCGATCGACTGGCCCGAGCCATTTGGTCTTGTGATGATTGAGGCCATGGCGTGCGGCACTCCGGTAATTGCGTACCGCGGAGGAGCAGTCCCCGAGATAATGGAGGAAGGTCACACCGGCTTCATAGTGGAGGAACTGGAAGATGCGGTGGAAGCAGTTCGACGGGTGCCGGAATTGAGTCGGAAGCGTTGTCGCGAAGTCTTCGAGCAACGCTTCACCGCCACTCGAATGGCCCATGATTATCTTCAGGCGTACAAGCGCTTAATTGGAGGCAAGCAAAACGAGACATTGGAGGCGCACGCGTAATGGCTAGGGAGGTCATACGCGTCCGGGACGAGTTTTACATTCGCTCGTCGTCCCACCGCATTGATGTCCGCACCCGGGTACTGAAGCAAGCAGATACTTTCGCTGTCTTCGACCGGTTCGGCGATATCGAGCCATTCGGTACTGGGGAGCTCGGGATATACTACCAAGATACTCGCTTCTTGTGCCGGCTGACCCTAAAGCTGGGAAAGGATCGTCCTCTTTTGCTGAGCTCTACTATCAGAGAGGACAATGCCGTTCTGGCTGTGGATGCTACCAACGCCGATGTGTGGCGCAATGGCGAGATAGTAATTCCCCAAGGAACACTCCACGTTTTCCGTTCAAAGATTCTGTGGGAGAGAACATGCCACGAGCGACTTCGAATCCACAACTACGGGCGCGCAGCTGTGGAATTTTCCTTCTCAGTCGAATTCGATGCTGATTTCGCTGACATCTTCGAGGTGCGAGGTGTTAGGCGGGAACGCCGCGGCCAGCGGATGCCGACGCAGCTTGCGCAGGATGGGCTGGTGCTCGCGTATGACGGATTGGACGCGTGCGTCCGCCGCACGCGAATCGTCTTCGACCCGCCGCCCACGCGACTAAGCGAGGCGGCCGCCACCTACCAAATTCGGCTGGAGCCCGGCGAGGCGGCCAGCTACCGCTGGGCAATTGCTTGCGAAGTGGATGCTGATTCCCAGGGGGAGGTGAGGCCTTGTTACGAAAAGGTCGTCCAAGAAGCGGCCAACACGCTGGAATCGGCGCACGCACGAGAGCCTCAGATCTTTGCCTCAAACGAGCAGTTCAATGATTGGCTGAACCGCTCCCTCGCCGATCTTCACATGATGCGGACCCAAACCCCGTACGGGCCTTACCCTTATGCTGGTGTTCCCTGGTTCAGCACGGAATTCGGAAGAGACGGAATTATTACCGCGCTTCAGTGCCTGTTGTTCGATCCCAGCCTCGCGCGCGGCGTCCTGGCGTATCTGGCCGCTACCCAGGCGGACGCGAACAACGCTGAGCAAGACGCACAGCCGGGTAAGGTACTGCACGAGACACGCGCTGGCGAGATGGCCGCATTAGGCGAAGTTCCATTTAAGCGTTACTACGGCAGCATCGACGCAACACCGCTTTTCATCATGCTCGCCGGCGCGTATTACAAGCGTACGGGTGACCGCGTGTTCGTTGAGTCTATTTGGCCGAACGTCGAGCGCGCGCTCGCATGGATCGATCATTACGGCGACGTCGATGGCGACGGCTTCGTCGAGTATACTCGCAGGTCGAAACTCGGTCTGATCCATCAAGGCTGGAAGGACTCTCAAGATGCGATTTTCCACGCGGACGGCACGTCCGCCGAAGGGCCAATCGCTCTGTGCGAAGTGCAAGGTTACGTTTACGCTGCCAAGCTGGCGGCGGCCAAATTGGCTGAGCTGCTCGGCGATCCCGCACGGGCACGTGATTTATCGAAACAAGCCAAAACCCTTTTTCGACGATTCGAAGAGAGTTTCTGGTGTGATGAACTTTCCACATACGTGCTTGCGCTCGATGGCAGAAAGCAGCCCTGCAGGGTGCGAACGTCGAACGCGGGACACTGTCTTTTTGCTGGTATCGCGACGCAGGAGCATGCGCGTCGTGTTGCGGCGACCCTGACACATGAAACGTCCTTCTCCGGCTGGGGAATTCGGACGGTGGCTACAAGCGAGGCGCGTTACAATCCGATGTCGTATCACAACGGCTCCGTCTGGCCACACGACAACTCGTTGATCGCCGCCGGGTTCGCGCGCTATGACCTGAAAGAATCAGCAGCCACCGTCCTCGCCGGTCTACTCGATGCGAGTCTGTTCCTCGACCTGCATCGTCTTCCCGAACTTTTTTGTGGTTTTCCCAGACGCCCCGGCGAAGCACCGACGCTTTATCCTGTAGCTTGTGCTCCACAATCCTGGGCTTCAGCCGCCATTTTTCTTCTGCTCGAAGCTTGCCTGGGCCTGAGCGTGTCGGCTTCGGAACGCAGGCTGACGTTTTCAAAGCCGATCTTGCCGAGTTTTCTCCAGCAGGTGACGATCCGCGGATTGAAGGTAGCAGACGGGCGCGCCGATCTTTTGCTTACCAGACATGACGAAGGGGACGTTGGGGTCAATGTACTTCGCCGCGAAGGAGCGCTGGACGTCGTTGTTTTGAAGTAGTGCCGGTCTTGAATTGCGCTTGTTCGCGCGACGCAGGCAAATATGGTGACCGGGTGAAAGCGAAGGTCATCGTCATGCCAAAGGCTGCGGTTCTTGATCCTCAGGGTAATGCAGTGCGTGATGCCATGCGGCACCTGGGCATGCCGGAAGTCCGCAGTGTTAGGATCGGGAAATACATGGAGATAGAAATCGACGGGCAAAACGGTGATCTCGAAACGCGATTGCGCGGCCTCTGCCGCGATTTGCTTTCGAATCCAGTGATTGAAGACTACGAGCTGCAAAACGTTGATGTGGCAGCTCGGAAGAAAACCCCCAACGCTCAACTAAAGAACCCAAAGACCAGGAAACAAAAGTGAAAGCGTTACGATATTTTTTCTGTGTTGTGTTGCCACCCCTTGCCGTGCTGTTGACAGGTCGCATTGCCAGTTTTTTTCTTAGCCTCATTTTGACTTTGCTGGGTTGGATTCCAGGCGTTATTCATGCCTGCCTGGTCGTCAATGATTATCACGCAGAACGGCGCGCCGCCGCCGGCCACTGAATGATGATGAGATTCGCTGTTATTCAGTTCCCCGGTTCAAATTGCGATCAGGATTGCCTTGCGGCAATCAACGGACTCGACGGATTGCACGCCGAGTACGTCTGGCACAAGGAAACTTCACTGGACGATTTTGACGCAATTGTGCTGCCAGGTGGATTTGCGTACGGCGATTATCTGCGTTGCGGCGCCATTGCGCGTTTTTCACCGATCATGAAGGCGGTGATTAGTGATGCGCGCGCTGGGAAGCTCGTGCTAGCCACATGTAACGGGTTCCAGGTTTTATGCGAAGCCGGTCTGTTGCCGGGCGCGCTGGTTCGCAATCGTTCGCTGCGTTTCGTTTGCGACATGGCTATCACTCGCGTGGAAGTCGATGACTCACCATTCACGCACGGTTGCCCAAAGGGCACACTCCTCCGACTGCCGGTAGCGCACGGCGAAGGCTGTTTCTTCGCCGACGCAACGACATTGCGAGATCTGAATGCGAATCAACAAGTGATTCTGCGCTACTCCGATAGCCAGGGGCGCATTGTACCAGAAGCGAGTCCGAATGGGTCGATCGAAAACATCGCAGGCATCTGCAATCGAGAGCGAAACGTGTTCGGACTAATGCCTCATCCTGATCGCGCGTCGGACGCGCGGCTCGGCAGCATGGACGGCTCAAAAATCTTTCGGTCAATGGTGCAAACGATTAGCGCGAATCGTGCGACCGACAGATCGGAGCGCGTAAAGCAGGTCGCGTGAGTCTCTTCATCACCGGGACGGACACGGGTGTAGGCAAGACGTATACCGCCGCCCGCCTTTTGCACGTGTTGCGGGCATTGGGCACGTCCTGCGCAGGGATGAAACCGATCTGTTGCGGAGACCGTCGAGATGCAGAACTCTTGCTGGCGGCCGGTAGTGACGGCCTGACAATCGACGACATTAATCCGGTTTGGTTAAAAACGCCTGCCGCACCCATCGTGGGCAGCTCGATGGAGAAAGTGGATATCGATGTCGACCATATCCTCTCTGCTTTTCATTCTCTTCAGAACCGGGTTGAACAAGTCATTGTGGAAGGGACAGGGGGTTGGATGGTGCCAATTCACCGGAATTATTTCGTTAGCGATCTGGCGGTTGCGATGAAGCTGCCAGTCCTGGCGGTTGCATACAATCGACTCGGTTGCCTTAATCACGCAGTCCTCACTGTGCAGAGCATCCTTGGACACCGGTTGCGTTGCCTAGCGCTGGTATTGAACAACGCTCAAGCAACCGACGACATAGCCGGTCTGACCAACGCCGATATTCTGAGGAAAATTATTGATGTTCCTTTGCTTTGCGGACTAGGGGAAAACCTTACCGAATTGCCTGCCGACTGGCGAGTTATGCTTGATTCGACAATCGACCGATAGCGTGTCGCGTCGATACAGGAGTGTAAAAAAAACGAACACACTTCGCGGGATCTGCACACGATCCCGCGGGGAAACAAGAATGGCATCGCTTTTGCTCTCTTTATTCACAAACAACGCTTATTTTTATGCTCTTACAAAAAACCCTACACATGAGCCAGCCCGTGGAAGAGTGCAAAGCCCGTCTGGCCAGCATTCAGTCTTACCGGCGGCAGTTTCTGATGGTCACACGGGCCACTGTGACTTCGTCCAAGACGGTCGATTTCAGCTTCCGAGGGCCGCTGGGCTTTGAAGCCCACACAGTCCTGCTCTCGGTCGAGAGCGAATCGCCTGACCAGTACGCGTTCGAGTCCGTGGGCGGAAATATCGCGCTGATGGGGATCGTTGATTTCGCTGAGATTCGACCAAATTGCACCGAAGTCACGCTCGCGGTTCACTATGACATCAAGAATAAGCTCTTTGCCTGGTTGGATCGCCGCTTGCACTTCGTGGACAGTTTTGTGACTGCCGAACTGCGCAGTATCCGTGCGCACTTCGAAGGCATC
>JBKPGQ010000096.1:0-2238 GCA_046729455.1 Verrucomicrobiota bacterium | reverse complement strand
AGTCTGCGAAGTAAAGGTCCCCCAGGGCGTTGGCCTCTGGTAGTAAAGGCCGAAGTCAAACCCGCGAGCCTCTTGATTGCCGATGTTCTGATTTCGAATCAAGATACGTGTGATGTTTCCACCAATGTCACGCTCCACCTTCTCGCCGGGCAACAATGTGCCTGTTAGTTCACGTTGAAGTACTTGGTCGGCCAAGGGCGCAGTGACAACGCCGGTGCGCTCGATATCCCAAAAATCAACCGAGAGGTTCAAACCGGGCACATATTTCGGGGAGTAAACAAAGCCGCCGCTGAACGAGCGGGAATCTTCAGGTTGGAGATTGGGATTGCTGGTTATCAGGGTATTCGTCTCAGGCTCGAAGACGCCGCCGTTCATCGGATCGTGAGAAGGCTCCAGGGTTGATAACGGAGACCCAAACAGTTCCTCAAGTGATGGCTCGCGAAAACCCTCGCCCCAAGTTGCCCGGAGAGTCAGCTGCTCGTCAAACGGTTGCCACCGCATGCCAACCTTCGGCACCAAGACATTGGTATCGTTGTTCAGAAACTCTTCAAATCGCGCCCCAGCCGTAAACTCCAGGGAATAAAAGCCCGGAATCATTGCCTTGGTCTCGGTCTGGACCTGCGGATTTTTGCCGTCGCCTTTGTAGTAGGTACTCGTCACGGGGCTGAAGATAGGAATTCTGGTCTCTGCGTAAAACGCATAGGTCTTTCTTCCACCCTCAGCGCTTGGAACTGGCGAGTTACCGACAATATCACCCTCGACGTTCAGCATATCCGGCTCCTCCTTCAGCGATTCGCGGCGAAACTGACCGCCGACGGCCAAGCCAACGCCGCCGGCCGGCAAGTTGAAGAGCGCCGTCGTGTAGATCGTGGCATCCAACGTCCACAGCTTTGAAATATCTTCGTCCTTGGGATGCACCCTGGCGAACTCGATCGTGGCCTCGTTAGACGGGATTGGAACGCGATAATCACCAAACGGATTGAACGCGACGGTCGTGCCGATGAATTGCGGAGATGTCGGATCAAAGATCGGATCGGCCTGGTTCAAGATGCGGTTGAATCGCGAGGCGGACACTTGCTGTCCAGTCTGGACATTCTTAAGCTGACTGTAGCGGAACCCGGCGTCGTACCCCCAGGTCCCGTTAAACAGCTTGTCCCCCTTGATGCCGATGGTGCTTAACCACGCGTCGGTTTCATTGTCGAATAAACGATTCCCAAACTCAGCGAGCCGCGCACGAGTCCCGCCCGAGATAATTTGCTCGAAGGGGTTGAAGGGATTGAATGCGTCAGCCGGGACACCGGTCTCCGCATGAGTGGGCGTGTTCGGTGGTTCCGAGCCTGGTGCAATCGGCGAATGCGGCGGAATGGCCAATGTGGTCTGACCTAAGGTCTGGAATGAACCGGTGGCTGGAGGCGCCAGTTCATTGTGCGTTTTCACGTTCTGATAAAGGCCATCCGCATAGACGACCACCTGATCGCCAAAGATCTTGTGGTCAGCGCTCACCCATGCTCCATAGCGCTCTGATTCCGGGAAGGAGAGCGAGAACAGATTGAAATTAAAGCCGGGGCGTTGACCGGAGGCCGACCTGACACGCGCGTTCGCGTTATAGAGATACCTGCTTGCCGGGGCCAATCCGTTCGTAAAATCCGGCGCACTTGCAAATTCAGTCCCACCAGGATTTAAATTCTGGCCACCAGCGGCTCCCGCCACATCGCTGCTGAGCTGAAGATTATACGGGCTGTTATTCGAGCTCAGAAACGGCGGAGTGAGCGAAAAACCGCGGTCGCGGTTGGCGATGGAGTTGCGATGATAGTAATTCAAGACGCCAGTAATGTTGGTGTCTCCCTTGCCAACACCGAAGATGCCGTATGTGTCGAATAGACCCGAGTCTTTATCGAGCGTGTTGCCGTATTCGACTCTTGTTTCCGCGCCGTCGTAATTGTGACGCATCTTAAGGTTCACAACGCCGGCCACCGCATCCGCACCATACGTGGTGGATGCGCCGTCTTTTAGAATTTCGATGCTCTCAATAGCGGCTTCAGGAATCGAATTCAAATCGACAAACACCACATTGACCAAGCCGGGGTTGTTGCCCACCGGATAGGGAGCGACTCGGCGTCCGTCGAGAAGGATGAGAGTGGCCCTGGCATCGAAACCGTGGAGCGCAACTGTCGCCGCACCCACAGCGGTGTTGGAGCCGTTTTCGTTATTCGAAATCGGAACGACGTTCGCGTTCAC
>JBKPGQ010000095.1:0-2697 GCA_046729455.1 Verrucomicrobiota bacterium | reverse complement strand
CGTTCCGTGTGACAATTTCCTCATGGACGAAGCGAAAATTCCAACTCGCGCTGATATTTCCGACTCTGATAAGTGGGACCTGACGCATCTTTTTGCCGATGTCGGCAAATGGCGGGAGGATTTTGCCTGGCTGCAGCGGACGTATCCGAAGCTTCAGGAGTGGAAGGGCAGAGTGGGGGAGTCGTCGCAGAGGCTGGCAGGAGTGCTTGAGTTCGAAAAGTCGCTCGATTTGAAGATCGAGCGCGTCTATCACTACGCGTCGCTGCAACTGGCAGAGGACAGCACCAATAACGAATACCTTGCGCGGATCGGACAGGTTCAGAACCTGCTGACGAAGATCGGTGAAGCGGCCGCGTTTGTCGTGCCCGAAATTCTGGCGATTGACGACGAAACGTTTGCCAAATTCGTTGCTGATCCACCGCTCGCCGAGTGGCGAATCAAGTTGCACAAGATTCGGCGGATGAAACCGCATGTGCTCTCGGTGCCCGAGGAACGTCTTCTCGCGCTGGGAAGGGTCGCGCTGAGCGGTTACGACGACACCTTTTCACAATTGACCGACGTTGACATGAAGTTCGGCGTCCTGGTCGATGAGATGGGGCGCGAGAAGCCGCTTACGCAGAGCTCGTTCAGCTCATTTTTGGTCAAGCGCGATCATGAGCTGCGCAAACGCGCGTTCCATCAATTCTATTCAGAATTTCACGACCATCAGTACACACTCGCCGCGTCACTTGCTTACTCCGTGAAGGCAGATGTCTTCCATGCGCGAGCAAGACATTACTCCTCTGCTCTCGAGGCAGCGCTGTTTCCAGACGATGTGCCCGTTACGGTTTACGACCGACTGATTCAAGCAGTTCGAGCGAATTTGAAACCGCTCTTTCGCTATTTCGATTTGCGCCGCCGTGCGCTTGGGTTGCGGGAGCTGCATCACTACGACACCTATGTCCCGCTCGTTCCCGAAATCGAGACACGCTTCACGTTTGATCAGGCTGCCGAAATGGTGTTAGGCGCGCTCGAACCGCTTGGGAAGGAGTACGTCGATATCCTGGCGGAAGGCGTGCGCACTGGTCGCTGGTGTGATCGCTACGAAACGAAAGGCAAACGGAGTGGCGCGTTTTCATCCGGAAGCTATCAAGCGCCTCCCTACATTCTGATTAATTACAAGGAGGATGTCTTCTCTGATGTCTATACGCTTGCGCACGAAGCTGGCCACTCCATGCACAGTTGGTTCGCGCAAAATTCGCAGCGGTTTCAGGATTACGAGTACCCGATTTTCCTGGCCGAGGTCGCATCGACTTTCAATGAGGAACTTCTCACAGATCATCTGCTCAAAACAACGAGCGATCCGAAGATGCGCGCCTACATTATCAACCGGCAAATCGACGACCTCCGGGGTACACTTTTCCGGCAGACCATGTTTGCTGAGTTTGAGAAAATCATCCACGCCACCGAAGAGAGCGGCGACGCGCTGACGCTCGACGTTTTCAGGTCGCAATATCACAAGCTTCTCGAAGCCTATTTTGCTGAAAACTTCGTGCTCGATCCTGAGCTGGATTTGGAATGCCTGCGTATTCCGCATTTCTACCATGCATTTTACGTCTATAAATATGCGACAGGGATTTCTGCTGCGGTCGCGCTTTCGCAACGTGTGCTTTCCGGCGAGTCAGGAAGCGTGGAGGCATATCTTAATTTTCTACGGTCCGGTGGTTCGAAGTTTCCACTCGAGACGTTAAAAGCGGCAGGCGTGGACATGACCACGTCGGCGCCAATTGAGAGCACATTGCGTTTGTTTGAGCAGCGGCTCGACGAATTGGAAGAGCTGTTGCTTTAAACCAAGGAGCGGCGGCTCCAGTCCGCCGTGGCGAAAAGAAGTGGATTGGAAACCACTTCGTTGGAGACCCAACTCGAGTTTTTGGCTTTCCGGAGCGGCCTCTTGGTTTGATAAACTTGGCCATCCGTGGCTGAGCTGCGTTTCTTCAATCCGTACGCGGAGATTCGTTTTACTGCGAACCGTCTTCCACATTGGCAACAGGAAGGCGCAGTGTATTTCCTTACGTTTCGCCTGGCCGACGCCGTGCCTTACAATCTGCGCACTCGATGGGAATCGGAACGTGAAGCGTGGTTGCGCGTACATCCGCAACCGTGGGCCCTGAAATCGAGCGCGAATATCATGAGCGGTTCTCGGGAGCGATTGAGCGCTGGCTGGATGCCGGACATGGCTCGTGTATTCTGCGGCGTCGTGATTGTGCGGAGATCGTCGCTCAAGCATTGCGCTATTTCGACGGAGAACGGTTAGCCATTATTTCGGCTGTAGTAATGCCGAATCATGTGCATGCATTGTTAATCCAGAACGCCGAATGGCAACTAGAGAAAGTCCTGCGCAGTTGGAAGAGCTTCAGCTCGCGGAAAATAAACTCATTGCTGGGCCGCGATGGGAGTCTATGGCAAAGAGACTATTTCGACCGCTTGGTTCGTGACCAAAAGCATTTTGCAAATTGCGTGCGCTATATCCGTAGGAATCCTGGGAAGGTGCACCTGCAGAGTGGCGAATACATTTTGTACGAGAGCGAGCTTGCACGGAGCATCGAGTGAAACAAGAAGCGTTTTGCGGCGGCGGACTGGAGACCACCGCTCCTTGGTAAATACGTGGCGCTTTGGAAAGCGCAGCTCCTTGTTTAATCTGCGCCAATGCAATTGGAA
>JBKPGQ010000094.1:0-1214 GCA_046729455.1 Verrucomicrobiota bacterium | reverse complement strand
GTATTGACTCGGCAATCGCGCAGAAATCTTTCCACAGCAATTGGCGGCTCACCTCTTCCAGCCAGCGATTGCGCAGTTTCATAGCCGCGACCACCGCGCACTTGCATCGCGTCATCGGCAATTCTCCAGGTCGTCTCGGTTGCCCACATTTTGCACATGGCTGTTTCGATGCGCAGATCGCCCGCTTTACGATCGAGCAGCGATGATGTGAGAAAGGTCATCGCTTCCATGGCGAAAACATTGCCAGCCATCTCGGCGATCTTTCCGGCAATTGCGGCATGTTTGCCGATCGGCGCGCCCCATTGGATGCGTTCGCCTGCCCATTTACGCGAGATTTCGAGAAGCCGTTTGGAAAGGCCAACACACGCTGCGGGCAATGTGAGTCGCCCGGTGTTCAAAGTCGTAAGGGCAACCCTCAGACCGGCACCTTCCTTCGAAATGATGTTTTCGCGCGGCACTCGCACATCGGTGAACGTCACGACTGCGTTGTAAAGCGCCCGCAGTCCCATGAACCGGCAGCGATAGGTGATCTCAAGCCCCGGTGTATCTACATCGACGATGAATGCGGTGATTTGCTTGCGCTCTTTACCACCTGCCATCTTCGACGGCGTGCGCGCCATCACTACCAGCACACCCGCCTTTACACCGTTAGTGCACCAAAGCTTTTCGCCATTCAGAATGAATTCACTGCCATCAGGGCTGGGCTCGGCGCGCAGGCTCATCGTCGCCGGATCGGAGCCGGCATGGCGCTCCGTTAGCGCGAATGCAGAGATTTCTCCGCCCGCGACGCGTGGCAGATATTTTTGTTTCTGTTCTTCTGTCCCGAACAGAAGCAATGGCTGCGCGACTCCGATCGATTGATGCGCGGAAACAAGCGCAGCCACGTTTCCATCCCAACTGCCAAGCAAAACTGCGGCCCGACCGTAATTGCATTGCGACAAACCAAGTCCGCCATATTTCTTCGGCACCTTGATTCCAAACGCACCGATCTCCGCAAGACCCTTGAAATTTTCCGGTGGAATTTCACCAGTGCGATCGATCTCGTCCGGATCGACATGTTCACGCAGATAACTTTCCAGCTTCTGCAAAAATTCTTCGCCTGCCGCGCGATCTTCAGCGCTTTGCGCGGGATACGGGTAGATTCGATCGAAATCGTAGCGGCCGACAAACAGATTGCTGGCGAAACTGCCGCGGTCCTCGAGCGGATCACGTGC
>JBKPGQ010000093.1:0-2504 GCA_046729455.1 Verrucomicrobiota bacterium | reverse complement strand
GTCACACGTCGATCGGTCGCGGGCGTGCCATAAAGATTAGCCAGCACAACAGACGCGTGCATTTCCTTGGGATGAATCCAGCCGAGCGGCGCAGCTTTGGAAAGCTGCGTCTCGATTTTCATGCGATCGGGGAGAAACTCTTTCACCTGCGCCGTGGCGGAACCGAGCAAACTCGAGCGCTTGTTATTTTTGATCAGGTAAACGTTGAACGTGTAGAGGCCGGTCGGCGATTCATTGGCGGTTTGATAGCCGAGTTCGGTAAAGCCAGTTTCCGGCAAAGCGAGTTTCTTCGTCTGCACCGGCAGATCGCGCGCATCCACGACTTCGGTTTCAATAGGCAAACCTTTGAGGTTGCCGCCCCAGCTTCGCTGCTTCACCACGAGACCGATGTGAATTTCGTCCCCCGGCCGGTAAACGCCGCGCTCGGTAAAAACGAACGCGTCCAGACCTTCCGGTGCGATGTTCTGCGCTCCTTCAATCTCGAAGCGCGAAAAATTCAGGACACGGTCGTCGCGCGCGAACGGCATGAACGCGATGTCGTCGCCATTGCGCGCCACAAACGCCACCGGCGTTTTCTCGCGCTCCGATTTTTCAACAGAAGGGAAAGCGCAATGACCGTCTGCGCCCGTTTGGGCCGTCTGGATCGGCACGCCGTTCTTGCCGAGAATTTCCACTGTGGCGCCATTGATCGGTTGGCCATTTTTGATCGACATCAAAAAAACGTCGCTGGTGCCGTCGCTATTTTTCTTAGTCAAAATTCCGATGTCAGTAACAAGCAAAAATCTGCTATCCCTGGCAGACTTTATCGGTTTCTTTTTTACCGGGTCCCAGCCGCGTGCGCTCAGAAAGAAAAGGCCGCGCTCACTCCCGCCATCCGCTGGTTTGCGGAGATGCTCCGCGAAATCAAACGCCGAGTAATTCGCTTTCCATTTGTTTTCCAGCGCAATCGGCTGTTGCTCGATGGCGATGCGAGAGATGTTTTCTTTGTTGAAATACTGCGGCGCCCGAAACTCCGGGTCTTCGAATTTCCCTTCAGTCTGGCTAACGAGATGGTTGATTTGAGTGGTGGCGACGCGCGCGACTTCAAATTCGATCGCGGGCAAGGCGCGTGAACGAATCGACAATTTCCTGTCGCCGTTGAGCGCAAGCAGACCTCCTTGACCTTCGATCTGCACTTCGCGCGGAAGCACCGGCACTGCAACGACGGCGTTGTAATCTTCCGCTAAAGGATAATCACCGAATGCGCGCACTCCTTTTGCGACACGGACGTAGAGCTCGCCTTCCGATTCGACGCGTATTTTAAAAGCATGTTGTCGATCCTGTGCCCTTTCCGAGGGAACGACCGTGAATTCAATTCGCTTGGCTTGCTCGAGCACGTCATCCGGCACATCGGTCGGACTTTGCCATTTCGATGCTTTATCAGATTCCGTCGTGTCATCTACTTCGTCCTCTTCCGATTCGACGTTCTGCCTGTTTTCGTCGGTTTCGTCACTTTGATTGGCAGATCCCGAATCGGAACTTCCCGAATCGCTTTCTTCGGTCTTTTCAGCCTCACGCTTCGGCAGCAGCCGGATCTGAATGGCTTTAGCCAGCTCGCTGCTGCTGATGTCCGCTGTCGTGTTTAGAATCAGGACCTGCTCGGGTTCGCCATTCTTGTTCCGGGCAATATTTCCCTCGATGGATTTGATCTGAAACGCGGTCCCATTTGAAGGAATGAGCAGCTTTTGTTCGGCCGCGTCCCGAGTTAGGGCTCCGCCTTGCGCGGTCCGAACACCTTTGCTCAGCTCGAGCTTCATGAAATCTTCCTTCTCCGGCAGTGTCACGTTCGAGCTGCGCAAATACGCGATGCGCCGGTGCAATCCGTAAGTAAGCGTAAAATGCGGCGCCGGATCCGAGGGCGGAAACACAGCTGACCCGCCGATCATCTCTAGTTGGATATGTCTATCTAATTCACCGGGCTCGACTTCGTGCGTCAGTTCCAGTGTCGCGGTGATCTGCCGTTGGGTCGGATTAGCCGGGTCCTGATACAGTTCAAGTTGGTTGATCGCGATTTGGAACGGCGGCGTTTGGAACTCGTAAGTCAATCGCTCCAACTTGATGTGCGGTGGAAAAAATTTCTTGTCGAAGATGACCTTAAATTTTCGGTCGGCCGGCCAGTCTTCCGTTGGTTTGAAGAATAAATGTTTGTCGTTAGCCCACATCCATTTACCGGCTAACGGAGGATCGAGCCGGACGCCCTGCAGAGACGTTTTATCTTTATCTTCCAGGCGCGCCGCGGAATCGCTGAATCGAATATCAAGCGTTGGAAAAGTCAGGTCCTTCTCCAACTTCGTTACGGGAACCGCCTCAATGATAACGCTTACGTAGCGCGGCTTGGGTCGATGTTGGTACCAGTGCAGCGTCCAGGCCGTCCCGCATGCGAGCAGAACGATGGCGATGATTCCCGAAGCCGTGATGAGGGGATGTGCGCGATTGAAGTTGGAGAAGGCCGCGCGGCTTTGTGA
>JBKPGQ010000092.1:0-8171 GCA_046729455.1 Verrucomicrobiota bacterium | reverse complement strand
GGGCTGGCTCCTGAACGGTGTTCTGCTAAAGGATGTTTACGCGGAGACACCCAATCTCTGGCGGTCGCAAAGTGAAATGATGAGCTTGTTTCACTGGATCGTTATCGGTCAGGCGCTTTTGATTTTCGCGTTCGTGGCGATCTATGCGAGCGGTTTCGCCGGTGGCGGGGTAATGGCGGGAATCCGGTTGGGGATCCTGTTGGAGATCGCGGCGATCGGCATGCGTCTCGCCATCTACGCGGTCCAACCGTTTCCCGGAAAATTGATCATTTACGGGAGCATCAGCGGCCTCATCGAGATGATAATCGTCGGCGCGATTGTGGGAGCGATTTATAAGCCCGCAGCTGGGCGGACGCCTTAGCGAAGGAATCGCCTTCGATCCATATCGATTTCGAAGTTGGATGTTGGGCGCCTGTCACGCCGGAGCATTGCGAAGGTGGATTGAGCGTTGAACGTTGACGTCCATGGAAAAACCTTCGCAAACTCCAGCAGCCCTCGGTTATCGCATGCCGGCGGAATGGGAACCGCACGCCGCAACCTGGCTCTCGTGGCCACGGCACGAAGGGATCAGTTTCCCGGATTCATTCGATCGAGTCACGCCTGCGCTGCGAGCAATGGTCGAGGCGCTTATCGAATCGGAGCAAGTTTGCATCAATATCTGCAACGGCGCGCACGAAGCCGAAGCGCGTGAGGTGTTGCACGGATTGCCGATGGAACGAATCTCGTTTCAACTGATCCCCACAAACGAGCCGTGGTGCCGCGATCACGGACCGATATTTTTGACGCGCGATGAGCGTTGGAGCCGGCTCGCCCCCGAGCCGAAGCAAACTGTGCGGCGCGAGGGCGCGCCGGCTCCACTTGCCGTCGTGGACTGGGGTTACAACGCCTGGGGCGACAAGTATCCACCATTCGATTTGGATGAAGTCGCGCCAACTCGCGTCGCAGAGATTCTTGATGTGCCGGTCTTTTATCCGGGCATGATTTTAGAAGGCGGCGCGATTGATGTGAATGGCGCGGGAGCGTTGCTTACCACCGAGTCATGTTTGCTAAATAAGAATCGAAATCCGAATCTTTCGCGCGATGAGATTGAACAACGCCTGCGGGATTACCTGGGGGTTCGCGATATTCTCTGGCTAGGCGACGGCATCGCCGGCGACGACACGGACGGTCATATTGACGATCTCGCCCGGTTTGTCTCACAACAAACGGTCATAACGGTCGTCGAAGAAAATCGGGACGACGAAAATTACGAGCCCCTCCAGAAAAACCTCGCGCGTCTGGAGGCGATGAAAATTGGTGGTCGCGCCCTCGACATCATTACGCTCCGGATGCCGAAGAAGATCATGCGCGAAGGCCTACGGCTACCGGCTACGTATGCGAATTTCTACATTGCGAACACTTGCGTGCTTGTGCCAACGTTCGCCGATCCGGCTGACGAAGCTGCACTGTCGATCCTGCGCGAATGTTTTCCTGGTCGCCGCGTTATCGGGATCGATTGCCGCGAACTGATCTGGGGGCTTGGCGCATTTCATTGCCTTACCCAGCAACAACCGGCGGTGTGAGGCAGACAATCCTTTCTGCAATCTCAGGGGCGGACTATCCCGACCTGCCGAGACTCGCACCGCATTCACAGGCATGATTGCTTGCGCACCTCAGTCAGCCACTGGCCCCGGTCTGTATCCGCTGTTTAAGATTGCATCGTGAAGATCGGGCGGATGCGTCCTGCGCGCGTCAAACGTGATGATGACGTGCTGATGCTCGAGATCGGCCTTTACGTCTTTCACTCCAGCAATTTTCTTCAGCACGGGTCTGAGTTTGCGCACGCATTCATCGCAATCTTCCCCTTCGGTCGCGATCTCGATGGTTTCCAAGATAGCGTGATCGGCGCGTTCTGGGAAAAACGGATCGGCTGGATCAGGATCGTTTGGTCGTGCAGGGTCCATCGTTTTCTGACTTTTTCTTTAACTAACGTGCGACACCCGCGTAACGGTCGTCTTGTGCACGCTGTGATCCTGAACGAAGTGAAGGATCTCACTGATTTCCCCTAGAACACGCAAGTTTCATTTGTGCGATCAACGGAATTGGGTGGGGTCCTTCGCCGTCTGCGCAGCTCCGGATGACACCTTAGTGACTTCGCGCGCTATGGGCTCGAGCACATGCCAGACGGTTTCGGCAAGAACCTTCTGGCCAGCTGCGTTTGGATGAATTCCATCGGACAAATTCAGTGATGGATCGCCTGCCACGCTCTGCAAGAGGTACGGTACGAGCGTCGCGCCGTTTTTGGCAGCGAGATCGACAAACATCTTGCCAAACGCGGAAACATAATCGTCGGCGGCATCATTCGGCAGTTGCATTCCCGCGATCACAACTCGCACACCTGGATTCCGCGTCTTCGCCTTATCGATGATTTGCTGAAGATTGTTTTGGATTTGATCAACCGGCACTCCTCCAAAAGCATCGTTGATCCCGAGCTCCACAATGAAGATGTCGATCTTGCGTTTCAGGTGAGCCGGGAGCCGCTCCAGACCGCCTTGCGTGGTGCCGCCGGCTGCGCTGGCGTTGGTGACCTGAAAATTCAGGCCTGCAGCACGCAACTTTTTGGCGAGCAACATCGGATAGGCTTCGCTTGGCGCGAGTCCGAAACCCTGAGAGAGACTATCACCCAATACGAGGATTGTTTTCGTCGGGCGGGCGTAAACAGTGTGCAGGGAAAAGACTGACCAGGCGATAAGTAGTGCGATGCAGGTTCTCACGACAAAACGCTCAACGCTTAACGTCCAGCTCTCAACTCCGAAAGGTTTTCGTAGTTGGACGTTTAAGGTTTTCCGCGTAACGGTTTAACCTTTCAACCCTTTAACGCTTAACTTTCCGTATGGCCAACTACGCAATCAACGGTTTCGGGCGCATCGGACGCAACGTCCTTCGCGCGATGACGCAAAAGCAAGTCCAGCAAGTGCTTGCCATCAATGATCTCACCGACACGCACACCCTCGCTCATCTGCTCAAATGGGATTCGGTGCATGGCAAATTCGAGGGCGAAATCGGTTACGACGACGAAAATATCATCGTACGGGGGCACAAAATTAGAATCTTGAAGGAGCGCGATCCGGGGAATCTCCCATGGAAAAAGCTCGACATTGATGTCGTGCTCGAATCGACAGGCTTGTTCACTAACCGCGACAAAGCCGAACTGCATTTGAGTAAGGCAGGCGCCAAACGAGTGCTGATCAGCGCGCCGGCAAAAGACCCCGACGCGACGATTTGCGTCGGTATCAACGACAACATCTACGACCCTGGGAAACATAAGATTGTCTCCAACGCTAGCTGCACTACGAATTGCCTCGCGCCCATGGCCAAGGTCTTACACGACAAATTCGGTATCGCGCACGGATTCATGAGCACGATCCATAGCTACACGAATGACCAGCGCATCCTCGATTTTCCACATAAGGATTTGAGACGCGCGCGAGCGGCGGCGATCAACATTATCCCTTCCACCACGGGCGCGGCCAAGGCGATCGGCGAAGTCATTCCGGAGTTGAAAGGGAAACTGAATGGCGGCGCGTTTCGAGTGCCGACCCCGGACGGGTCGGTTACAGATTTTACCGCCGTGCTGGAAAAGGACGCCACCGTGGATGCGATCAACGCCGCGTTCAAAGAAGCTGCATCAGATAAAAGCTACAAAGGCGTGGTCGAATACAGCGATGAGGCGCTCGTTTCGGAGGACATCGTTGGGAATCCGCATTCCTGCATTTTCGACAGCCAGTTAACGCTTATGCTTGGCAAGCGCTTCGTGAAAGTGGTCGGCTGGTACGACAACGAATGGGGCTACAGCAATCGCTGCGTGGAACTGATGGAAATGCTGGCGAAATAGGGGCCTGTGATCTTGCTCGTGCTCCTGCTCGTAATTATTTTCAATTAAGAAATGGCGAAGCTCTCACTTCGTGATCTTGATGTGCGCGGAAAACGCGTGTTGGTGCGAGTGGATTTCAACGTGCCGACGGAAACGCGTGGCGGCAAGATTCGCATCACTGATGACACCCGGATTCGTGAAACTCTGCCGACGATCAACTATCTGCGAGAGCACGGCGCCAAAACGATTTTGATGTCGCACTTTGGCCGGCCCAAGGGGAAGCCGGTTGAAAAATATTCCCTTCGTCCGATCGGCGATTATTTGCACTCGCTCATCCATCAACCGGTCATTTTCAGTCACGATACGATTGGTGAAGTGCCGGAGAAAATCATTGAGCATATGCAGAACGGCGACGTCGCGCTCTTGGAGAACGTGAGGTTCCAGCCCGGTGAAGAAGCGAACGACCCGAATTTTGCCAAGACGCTCGCCAGTCTCGGCGATCTTTACGTCAACGATGCTTTCGGCGCCGCCCATCGCGCGCACGCGTCCACGGTGGGAATCACAAAATTCGTGAGCAAATCGGCGATGGGTTTCCTGATGGAAAAAGAGTTGAAGCACTTGCGTGACGGCCTTGAGAATCCAGCCAAGCCCTTCGTCGTCATTCTAGGCGGCGCGAAGGTCTCCGATAAGATCGGGGTTTTGAAAGCGCTGATGGAAAAAGCCGACGGCATTTTGATTGGGGGCGCGATGGCAAACACGTTCCTAAAGGCGGAGGGAATTCCGGTCGGCGCAAGCAAGATCGAATCAGATAAACTCGCTCTTGCGCGCGAAGTTCTCGAAATGGCGAAGCAACGCGGCGTGAAATTTCTGCTTCCGATTGATGCCGTGGAAGCAGACGAAATTCGCGCCGGCGCAGACGTGCGAAATACAAGTCGCCTCTCGACGCAGCATGGGATCAGTGATGGGTGGCAGGCAGTCGATATCGGGGCGGCGACGATCGCGCTTTACCAGGAGGAAATTGCCAAGGCCGAAACGATTTTGTGGAACGGGCCGCTCGGAGTTTTCGAGATTCCCGAGTTCGGCGAGGGGACAATGGCAATCGCGGAAGCCCTTGCACAATCGGGCGCCACGACGATCATCGGCGGCGGCGATTCTGTGACAGCGGTAAAACAGGCCGGGCTTGCCGGCAAAATGACGTTCATCTCCACCGGCGGCGGCGCATCGCTTGAATTACTCGAAGGCAAAGAATTGCCCGGCGTTGCCGCGTTAAGCGACCGCAAATAAGCTGTGCCAGTTCACGAGCTCGGTTCGAAGGTTCACGTTGAACCTCCAACGCCGCACAAAGCGACCCGGCGCGGAACCCTCATCGCGGGAGTGACCAACTCGGTCATTGGCGTAGCCGCATTCCTCATAACCTGCATTGGTCTGCGCGCGATCCTGCCATTTCCAGAAATCGACGGCGGCGTCTCGCAAAAATTCCGGTTTTTCGCCGCGCACAAGGACGACTTTGACACACTCTTTATTGGATCGAGCCGGATCTACTTTCAGATCTCGCCCGCTGTTTTCGATCGCGTCACGCGCGAGAGCGGGCTGCCGACGCGCAGCTTCAACTTCGGCGTTGGCGGCATGTATTTGCCGGAAACCGCTTACCTGCTTGAGCAGATCTTGAACCTGAAGCCGCGCAACTTGAGATGGGTCTTCATTGAATACGATGAAATGCAAGCCAAGTGGTCCCCCGAAAACCAGACCAGCCGTCGCGCACTTTATTGGGCCGACTGGAAGCGGGTATCGCTACTTTTACGAAAACTTACCGACGCCGGCACAGCTCCGTTTTGGCTGCCGAATCCCAGAAGACTTCGCGACATTATGCTGCGCCAAAACGGCGAGAAAAACACGCGCAGTCTGCTGACATTTTATGCGGGGCAGTTTGAAAAAAATTATACCAACGTCGCAAGAGCAGCTGATGTGCTGGACTATTTCCTGAGTCGCCACACAAAGGCGCGTCGCGCAAGCTACCTTGGCGCAGCAAGCGATGGTTACGTGACGAGGCCGAATCGAATGTCTCCCGGCCAGGCCACAGCGTATGAGCGTGGGCTGGCGGCTGCGATGGCACAAGCCGGGACACGTCCACTTTCAGCTTATACTGTGGAAGCCTACCGGCAATGCGCGCAAGAAGTCAGCAGTATCGGAGCAGCGCCAATCTTTTTGATCACGCCAAGCACGACGCAAATTAACATCGCCAACGAAAGCACAGGAGTGCCGGGCGTTGTGATGGCGTTTAATAACCCCCGGACTTATCCGAGTCTCTTTCGCAGCAGCGCACGTCGTGATGGGCAACATCTGACGAAATCGGGAGCGGAAGAATTCACGCGTATTGTCGCAGCGAATTTCGTCGAGCTTGCACGAGCAGGTGAAATCAAGTGATCAAGAATTAATGGCTGATGCACTGCTGGAGATGAGTCTGAACGACTGTGCAAATTTGTTTCCTCTTCAGCCTGTCATTCTGAGCGAAGCGAAGAATCTCTGGATTGATAAAGAGCCGGGAGGAAAACCAGAGATGTTTCGCTTCGCTCAACATGACAAATCCAAAAAGCTGGCCATCGATCTGTATCAGAACCCTTACGCTACAATGCACTAGTGCTTTAACCTCGCATCGCATTCTCTGTTCGAATGTCTTTCGTTGAATTTCGCTTCCTTTGGTTTTTTCTGGTTGTGTTCATCGTCTACTGGACGATGCCCAACAACACCGCGCGAAAGGTGTGGCTTCTCCTCTGCAGCTATCTTTTTTACGCGGCCTGGAATTGGAAATTTACATTCCTAGTCCTCGGGTCCACGACGGTGGATTACATCGTCGGACAAATGCTCGGACGTAGTGAAAGTCCGGCATGGCGGCGCTTTTGGATTGCCACCAGCGTGTGCGTCAATCTCGGCGTGCTGGGTTTTTTCAAATACTTTAACTTTTTTATTTCTTCGGCCTCCGGGTTTCTGGCGTGGCTCGGTTTACCGACGAGCGTGAGCACGCTCAACATTATTCTGCCGGTCGGCATTAGCTTCTACACGTTTCATTCGCTGAGCTACACGATCGACGTGTACCGTCGAAAGCAGCCCCCAATCTCCAATTTTGTCGATCTTGCGTTATTCGTCAGTTTTTTCCCGCCATTGGTAGCGGGTCCGATTGTCCGCGCAGTGTACTTTCTGCCGCAGCTGGTTTCGGTCCGCAAATTCTCCAATATCGATGTGCGAGGGGCGGTGATGTTATTCCTGGCTGGATTCATAAAAAAGGCCTGCATCGCCGATGGGGTCGCGCCGACCGTCGATCGCTACTTTGCTCATCCGGCGAACTTCACGGCAACGAGCGCATGGATTGGCGTGCTGTTCTACGCAATCCAGATTTACTGCGATTTTTCCGGGTACACAGACATGGCCATTGCCGCTGCCCGGCTGCTTGGATACCAATTACCAAACAACTTCCAGTTTCCATACTTTGCCCGGAACGTCTCTGATTTCTGGCGACGCTGGCACATTAGTCTCTCAAGTTGGCTGCGCGATTATCTCTACATTCCGCTCGGCGGAAATCGCGGCTCGCGCGGGTTTGCTTACCGCAATGTCATAATCACGATGCTGCTCGGCGGCTTGTGGCACGGAGCTGCGTGGACGTTCGTTATCTGGGGCGCGCTACATGGAACCGCGCTCCTCATTCATCGCGAGTGGACACGCTTAACCGAGGGGCTGAAGTGGGCCGCGCGGGTGATGCGCTGGCTCGCGTGGCCGATTACGATCTATGCGGTATGCGTTGCATGGATCTTTTTCCGTGCCCACGACCTTAGCGGTGCGGGAACAATACTAAAGCAGTTCGCCCTGTTTCAGGGCGGTGGTAACGAACATTTCCACCGATGGTTTCTCTTGGTGGTTGGGGCTCTTCTCTTCATCCATTGGCTCAATTCGCGTCGATGGTTTGCAGAACCTTGGCGACGATGGCCTGCCCCAGTTTTTGCGGCGGCGTACGGTTGCACTTTTGCGGTCGTCCTTTTATTTGTTCCGCCCCACTACACACCCTTCATTTATTTTCAGTTCTGAGCCTGTTAACCGGCAAACTTAAGATATGAGAGAAAAATCGTCACCGCGCTCCTTTGTCATCCCGAGTGTAACGAGGGATCTCACAAGTCACTCGAGATTTGCCACGCTCCGGATAAGGCGAGAGGTGGGGGGCGTAGGGGGGTAGTTAAAAAGAATAAAAAAAGAAAAAAAAACTACGCGTGCACCTGGAACTAACCGCCGCCCTCATGCTTAGAATAGCAGCAGGCCGGCCCGTTTTTCA
>JBKPGQ010000091.1:0-2173 GCA_046729455.1 Verrucomicrobiota bacterium | reverse complement strand
CACGCCAGTTCGACCCAGCTCAACGACAGCGCGGAAACGGCGTCGATCAAACAAGTGTTTGGCGAGCATGCGCAACGGATCCCTGTTAGTGGAACAAAAGGTTATTACGCGCATCCGCTTGGCGCGACCGGCGCGATCGAGGCGGCGCTTTGCGCGCTCGCTTTGGATCGGCAATGGGTTCCGCCCACAATTAACTACGTAAATCACGATCCCTCATGTGATCTCGATGTTGTGCCCAATCACGGACGCGAAGCCGAACTGAAATATGTAATGAGTAACTCGTTTGGTTTCGGCGGAATCAATGCGTGCGTCGTACTGGGACGTTTTCACGATTAATCCACGCTTAATTGGCCGTCTTCGGAGCGAAATCGAGGAATCCCGCTGCATACCTAGGGCCGTGCCGCGGATCCATTCGACTCCGCTTCGCTCCGCCCAGGATTACACGTAATGTGTTACGAATTTAGTGGAGCAGATCCGGCCGATTTTCCTGCGTGCGCTTTATCGCCTGTTCTTTACGCCACTTTGCGATCTCGGCGTGATTTCCGGAAAGCAAAACTTGCGGAACTTGCCAGCCGCGAAATTCTGCCGGGCGTGTGTAATGCGGGGCTTCCAGTAATCCGCGATTGAAACTGTCGTCTAGCGCGGATTGTTCGTGACCAAGCGCCTCGGGCAATAAACGCACGATTGCATCGACAAGAACGACCGCTGCGATCGCGCCGTTAGTGAGCACGTAATCGCCAATCGAAATTTCTCGGTCCACGAGATGTTCAATCACACGGTAATCGACTCCTTCGTAGTGCCCACAAATGATGATGAGATGTGGTTCTTTTGAAAGCTGTGTCGCCGTTTGTTGATCAAACCGATGTCCGGCGGGCGACATCAGCACCACTTTGGATGATTGATTTCGGAGATCTTCGACGGCGGCAAAAATCGGTTCCGGTTTCATCACCATTCCCTGGCCACCGCCGAACGGCGCGTCGTCCACGATGTGATGTCTATCTGCGGTCCAGTCCCGCAGGTTATGGATCCGAAGATCGACAACGCCATGTTCTTGGGCGCGTTTCATGATGCTTTCGCTCAGAGGCGCGCGACAGACCTCGGGAAACAATGTCAGGATGTCGACCTTCACTCGGAAAGAAAACGTCGAACGGCCAGCCCACCTTCGCAACAGCTACGGCGCGGCAAGCAGCCAACGTCCAATCATGAATCAGATCGGGAGATTTATTCGACAATCTCGAGAATCGCCCGTTGGCCATGGCGCGCCGCAGAACTGGTGAGTAACGCGCGAATTGCCTGAATGGTCTGGCCGCCACGGCCAATCACGCGGCCGACGTCTCCCCGTCGGAGTTGCAACTTAAAGACGGTTGTTCTGCCGCTTGGAATTTCCGTCAGCACCATGTCGTCAGGAAATTCAATCAGTTGGCGAATGACGAACTCGAGAAACTCTCTCATGCGCCAGCAAGACTAACCATGAATCCGCCTTCACACAATAGCTACGGCGTGACAAGTGAACACGAATAAACGCGAATTTTGGGTCAGCTCAGCCAAACGCCGTAGTGTCCGCTGTCTTCAACGGGGCGCACTGCTGTTGGATTCGCCCCGTATGCGCGCTGAGGACAGCGCACTCTGCAGCACTGTTGTGCCGAGGCTAGCTAAGCGGCTCGCTCGGAGGGGGCGGAGGCGACGGCTCTTCTTGCGTCGATTGCGAGACCTCTCGCTGCGCTCCGGATGATGGCTCGGCACTCGTCGTGGCCTTCTTATTCTTCTTGATCAAACTGCGCACCGTATCGGATGGCTGTGCGCCTTTGCTGATCCAGTATTCGACTCGGTCAATGTTCAACGTACTATTGTGCCCGGGCTTCTTTGGATCGTACGTGCCGATGGTCTCGATAAATTTTCCATCGCGCGGGCTGCGCATGTCGGCCACCACCACTTTGTAGTAGGGACGATTTTTTGCTCCTTCTCTGCGTAATCTGATTGAAACTGCCATGTTAACTTCTCATTCGCGCCAGTTGCGCCATCATCTTTTTCATTTTGCCCGCGCTTTTCATCATTTTCCGCATCTGATCAAAGCGTCGTAGCAAATCGTTTACCTCCGTGACCGTGCAACCGCTGCCGCGCGCGATGCGCTGACGGCGCCGCGCATTCAAAATGTCGGGACGCGTCCGCTCTT
>JBKPGQ010000090.1:0-21410 GCA_046729455.1 Verrucomicrobiota bacterium | reverse complement strand
GGAAACGGGTTTGCCCGCGAATATGGAGGAGCGGACTTCGGAGCGGCTTTCAGTGTGGCTTCAGCATGCATAAGGCAATTACAAGACACGAATTTCACGAATTCGCACCAATTGATCCAACGAAATTCGTGACACTTTGTGTAATTCGTGTCTAGCCATCATTCCCGATCGCGAGCGTCGGGCAAACATCCATGGCTCGCTGCGCAGCAGTTGTTTCCTCAGATGTCTCGGGCTGTTTAAAAAAATGAACGGCAGTTTCGTCCTGGTTATACGTTATAAGATTCGGCGCTTCTTCGAGACAGAGACGACACAATGCACAGCTGCTATCCACATACCACTGCCCGGGCGCGTTCTCGGGCTGTTTGCTGAGTCTGTCCGCCATATCTAAATAAATGCGCAACCGATACGGGAGCAAAGTCTCCTCGATTTGCTTCCTGCGCATAGACGCGGGCTTTGGCCAACAAATCCGCCGCGATTTTATTCCGTCACCTCGAAAGTACGCGCGATCGAGGCGGAAACCCGTTTACCCAAATCCCTGAGCGCCTCAGTGGGCCTAGCTGGTGTCGATCCCGGAAGAAAGGCCACGAAGTGAAGGCGTGTGAGATTGATTGCCGAATTACACGTGGGGCGATTGACTTCATCGCCTGGGCGGTGCGGGTGAAGACAAACTCGCGGGACGAGTTAGGATGCGCGGTCATGGCTGTGATGGAAGCAGGCATGACGATCATGTTTGGGATATCGAGCGAAACAATCAGCCGCCACGCACTGAAGCGTGACGGCTTGATTGTGAGAAACGACTGCTGTGCTCGACTGGGCTGCTTTACGGATTGTTGATAACCATCTGCGGTGCGGGTTTGCTCACTTCAAGCTGGGCGCTCACCTTTTGGATTTGCGATACCTGCTCTTTCAGGCTCGCGGTGAGACCTTGAATTTCCTTCTGCTGTTGCGCGAAAGTCGCTTTTTGCTTCGCAACGGTAGACTTTAGCTGTTGCACGGTGCGGTGTTCTTTGAGGAACTCGTTAAGCAACATCGCGTTCACCGCTTCGTAGCGCACGGTGTAGATTTCGCCTTTGCCGTCGCGATCGACTAGAGCGGAGTTCACTTTTGCCACTTGCTCGGCCACGAGACCGAACTGCGCGGTGCCATTGGGATCAACCTCTTTCTTGTAGCGGAAGGTAACCGGTTTGAGCGCGAGGACCGCTTCGCTGGCTTTGTCCATTGGCTTGATCTCTGCCTTGAAACGCTCCGAGGAGGGTGGCACGCCGAGCTGACCGTTGGCGTTCACCTTAACCGCTGCGCCTGCAACTGCTGCTCCACTGATGCCAGCGATAAAGGTTTTTGTCTGGTCTCCCCTCGTGCCGATGCGGATGGTGTTGGCCTCGCCAGCAACACCTTCGTTGGCGATGTCGATATTGAGGTCGCCCGTGGTTAGGGCGCCGCCGGCGAAAGGGCCCAAGCCGATGTTGTTGCTGCCGGTGGTGTTGCTATGGAGCGCATCACTCCCGTTGGCCGTGTTGTCGCTGCCGGTGGTGTTGTTAGCGAGCGCAGCAAGGCCGTTGGCCGTGTTTCCATTGCCGGTGGTGTTGTTAATGAGCGCTTCATCACCGTTGGCTGTGTTGCCGTAGCCGGTCGTGTTGCTAAAGAGCGCCGTATAACCGTTGGCCGTGTTGACTTCGCCCGTTGTGTTGCTCCAGAGCGCAAAAGCCCCGTTGGCGGTGTTGCCGAAGCCGGTGTTGTTAAAGAGCGCTTGCCAACCGATGGCGGTGTTTTGGGAGCCCGTTGTGCCGTTACCCATCGCTGCGCGACCGGTGGCGGTGTTGCCTTCGCCGTCCGTGTTGAGTTGGAGCGCTGAAGCACCGGTGGCCGTGTTGTGGAAGCCGGTGATGTTGTTACGCAGTGTGTTACGACCTGTGGCCGTGTTGAAGGAGCCCTCCGTTTCGCTATGGAGCGCGTTAAAACCAAGGGCCGTGTTGCCAAAGCCGGTTGTGAGGCTGAAGAGCGCACCATCACCCTCGGCAGTAGTGTCGTTAGGATAGCCGCCGTCCGGTGGTGGGTTGAGCGCTCGAGCCGTCGCCGAAAACGCAAGCCCTGCGAGCGCGAGGACGAAGGGGATAAGAAATAAACCGCGCGGTAAATTTTTGCGGCGTGGCGTTGTCGCTTTGAACTGAATGTTTGAATTTTTCATGAACTAATTTCCTTTTGTCGTTTTGGCCTTCTTTGACTCCTCATCATGAGAAATCCTTTCTGGCCGTTCACACATGTACTAGAGAAAATCCGGCGTGAGGTTACGCGGAAAATGCAGGAAGACCGAAGAGTAGCTTTACAAGGCGTGTTGGGGCATCGCAGATCATGCGCAAATACTGCGCGAGCAAGGCTTGCCCGTGCCAACGCCCAATCGCAATCCGACAATCACGATTCAGGCCGAGCCGAAATTGCAACCCGCACGATCTGCCATTTTCTCTGATCGTTGCGCCGACTGCCGCCCCGCATTTCCGCATCCGCCTGCGGGAGGGCAGTGGCGTACTTTTGGAAGCGCTTTGAGGAACTCGTTTAACAATTCGCGTTCACCGCGGCAGAAGGTAGTTCGTTACCGCCTGGTCCGCGATGGATTCACCCACCGTGCGTCCGACTTCGCAAGCCGTGCGGAAATGAATGCCGCCCCAGATGCGGGAAAGCCCCACTTCGACGGCGGCGTCGGGGAAGCTTTGATACGTCGCCGTCACGCCGGGTAAGGCGGGAGAACTCAGCGTGAAGGGCGTCTGGTTACCCAAAAGCAGGGCCAGCACGCGCATGGTCGCGCCAGTAACGGTGGAATGAGTCGAGATGTACTCAGGATGATTCGGCGCGGGGATGAGCGAAGTCCACGAAGGGTCAGGTTCGGTGGCCGGATTGCCATCGGTATCGGCCAGCCGAATTGCGTGGAACGGACGCCAGAAACCGTAATGGTACTTGGCGTCGAAACCGGCAATCATTCCGTCGCATGCTGCGAAGTTGATCAATGCGAAGAACCTGGCGCTGTCGACCAACGCGTAGCGTCGCGGCGCGACCGAGCGGGCCACGGCGTTCTCTTCGAGCGGACCGGAGGCAGCCCAGAGGAGTGAGAGCTGAGTTTGGGTCTCAGTGCGGATCGCACTATCGACGCGGCCGATTGCTTTCACCTCATTTACGTCGGCCGCGTACTGCGGACTGTCCAACACAGGCGGCGGGCCTGGCCGGAATTGGGAAGAATTGCTCATCGTGAAAGGCACGAGCATTGCATACTGTGGCAACGCACCAGGGACTGTGCCATCGGGGATCGAACGCCATTGACCGGGAGCAAAGCCACCGAAGTAAGGCGGCACGACTGTAGACAAGCCATCCGTTGCGCGCCACGCGAGCACGGCTTGAGCGACCTGCTCGCCCCAAGCTCGTCCGCGCGCGATAGAGTGGCTCCCGCGCCGGTCGCCTGGAATCGTCGCGAGCGATTCAGCCAGCTTTTCTTCAAGCAGGCCAGCCTGCCCCGGGAAAAGACCCAAGAGTGCCGTGAACGCGGCCTGCGCGGCGGCGGCCTCTTTTCGAGCGCCTGGCGGCGCAGCGTCAGTGACGAAATATGGTTGATAGGTGCGGACAATGCCGTTGACCGCGTCGTAGATAGCGGCGTTCACAATCGCCAATGCGCGTATCTGAATCGGCGGCGACGGTGTGCTGGCACGAATGACGGCCTCGGCGGTTTCGTTCCAATCCGTGACCATATCGGCACGGCTGCTAGAACTGGGGATAAGCGCCGCACAGGCAATGCCGACGGCGACGATGATATGTTTGGTTTTCATAAACTAATTTCCTTTTGTCGTTTTGGCCTTCTTTGACTCCTCGTCATGAGAAGTCCTTCCCGGCCGTTCACCCATGTACTAGAGAAAATCTGGCGTGGGGTTACGCGGGAAATGCAGGAATTTACAATTCGCCCTCTGACAGAGCGATTGACTCAATCGTCTCAGGGCTGCCGGGTACAAACCAATGGCGGTTGAGGTAAACCGCCTTTACCTGAAACGCGTCGACGCAGACGCGTGGCTACAGGGAAGCGCTACTTGGAAGCTGTTTCTTTTGGCGCGAGCGAGGCGAGTATTTTCTCGAAACGCGGATCGCCGCGCAAAGGATCCCATATCGGATCGCGCAAGAGATAGCCGTAAGCAACATAGCCGGGAAAACGCACAAGTTTTTCCAGTACTTCCATTGCGCGCTCTTTTTCCCCTGTCCAAACGTAAACCTGGGCCAATCCCTGAAGCACGAGCGGGCCATCGTAGGCATCTTTCGAGATGGGCATCAGATCAACCGCGCGACGGCCTTCGCTGATCGCTTGTTCTTTGTGACCAAGGCCGGCATCGATTTGTGCCAGTACCGCGAGAGTGCGCGGATCATCGTGATGAGCCTGCGGTTTTACTTCCAAGGCCTGGCGCGCGGCCGTCCAAGCCTCGCGCGCCTTCGGTTCATCGCCTTCGGCTCGCGCGATCTGTGCCTCGTACCAAGCGCGCGGATAATAAAACGTGTAGTCGATGTCCTGGAATTCTGAAAGCGGCGATGCGGTGAGAATACGCCGGGCCTCGGAATAATCGTGGTCCGTCAGCTCGATGAGCACGCGCACAGAAGTAATTGCGGCCGCGGGATTGATTTCGAGCGGGAGGGCCTGCAGGGCTGCGCGAAACTTTGTTGTCTGGCCGCTTGCAGAAAAATCCATCCACGCCGCGAAAGCTTCAAAAAGGCGGGCGTGAGGCGCAAACTGCCCTGCTTGCTTCAGCCAGAAGCGCCGGGCTTGATCAAAGCGCCGCAGTTGCCGGTAGTGATCACCAAGATGATTCACCGCATTCAAATTACGAGGGTCCAAGTCGGCGGCCTTTTCAAACTCGCCGGTGGCGGCATCCCAACGCCCACGGCGGCGGTCAATATAACCTGCCACCATGAAGAATGACGCGCTATTGGGCAGGCCGGGCCGTGCCCTCGCCAATTCAGCCGAGGCGCGCTCGTAATCGCGATAGCAACGAAAATAGCAGTCTGCTTTGGCAAGGTGAGCTTCGCTTAAATCGGGACTCAAACGCAGAGCGGCATTGACTGCCTGTTCTGCCAAAGCGGTGCGCGCTGGAGTCGAATCGAAACCCAAAAAATAGATTAGCGCGTGCGCTCGGGCGCAATAGCAGTAGGCGAGGGCGAACCCGGGATCACGTCCTGTAGCATCGTTGAGCAGATCGATCGCCTCAATTAGCGAGCGGCGCTGATCATCCCGGTCAACGTAGCTTTCGACGGCGTCCTTTGCTCTGATGTAAGACTCGTAGGCGAGAACATCTCCAGTTGGTTTCTGATTGATTGCTTTTTTTTCCAGAACCGAAAGGTTGGCCTGGAGGTGCTCAGCGACTTTTTGAGCGATCTCGCTCTGAATTGCAAAGACTTCATTTAAATCGCCATCGTATTGCTCGGCCCAGACGTGGGCGTTGCTGCGCGTGTCGATCAACTGAGCGTTCATATGAAACCGGGTTCCGGTTTTCCGCACGCTACCTTCCAACACGTGAGACACCCGAAGCGCATTTCCGATCTGGCGCGTATTGCGCTCGCCGCGATATTGCATGACGCTGGTGCGGCTGATCACCTTGAGGTCGGCTATCTTCGCCAGCTTGGTCAAAACGTCGTCCTGAACACCATCGGCGAGAAATGCGTTCTCCTTATCTTGACTCAAGTTTTCAAATGGAAGGACGGCGATTCCGGCCGGCATCGCACGGCGAACTAATTCGCTCTTCCAAACCATCACACCTACGGGCACCGCCAGGGCGACCAACGACGCGATCAACACCGCAGTAGTCCGATTCCGCCACATCCATTTGCGACCATGCATGAAAAATCCGCTTGGTTTCGCCTGAATTGGCTCGTGCTTTAGCCAGCGTTCAAGGTCTTCGGCTAGGGCGAGAGCGGAAGAATAACGGTGCTGTGGATCTTTCTCGAGGCATTTCAAGCAAATCGTTGCAAGTTCGCGATCTATTTTCGGATTCCAGAGACGCGGTTGTCGCGGCTCGGTGTCCAAAACCAATCGAACCGTTTCATAACTCGTGCCGCCAGCAAAAGGGGGATGGCCAGTGAGCAATTGGTAAAATACGGCGCCAAGCCCGTAAACATCGGTCGCTCTGCTGACGCGCGCGTTATTACCAACAGCTTGTTCCGGCGCCATGTAACTGGGCGTGCCCAAAACTTCCATCGTGCGCGTGACTGTGCTCTCTGTCTGCACTAGTCGGGCAAGACCAAAATCAGTGAGATGCGGTCCGCCTTTGGCATCGACGAGAATGTTGCCCGGCTTAATGTCGCGGTGCAGAATGCCGTGCTCATGCGCGTAGTGAACCGTACGCGCCAGTTTCGTGATGAGGTCCGCTGCATTTCGAATCGAGATCGGCGTGTGCTTTGTCACTTCATCGAGTTGTCCACCGTCGATGAACTTCATGCTGAAGTAGCAAGAACCTTCTCGCTCGCCCACGTCGTAAATGGGAACGATGCAAGGATGATCCAGGTTGGCGGCTGCTTCGGCTTCCCGACGAAAGCGCTTTAGATGCGCCTGCGTGGCCCATTGGCCAAGGCCAATAACCTTTAAGGCGACCGTTCGGTTGAGACTTTTCTGGCGCGCGCGATAAACAACTCCCTGGCCGCCCCGACCGATTTCCTCGAGCAGTTCGTAGTCACCGAAGTCCATTCCCAGAGGCGCGCGATGGCCGCCATCGCCTATGTCCGCTACAATGTCGTCCGCAAGTGGGCCGAGACCTGTCTCCAGAACACAGGCCGGGCACAATCCTTTCGGCGAGTCCCCAAGGATTTTATCCCCGCAGTTTTCGCAGACTCTAGACACTAATTTCACGAATTCTCACTAATTGAGAAACGAATTTCACGAACTCGCAGCAATCGATCAGCCGTATTCGTGATAATTCGTGTAATTCGTGTCTCCATCTGTGCAATTCGCGTGTTTACCCGCGCAAAACGGAAACCAAATGCCGCAGTTCATCTTCGACGTCGCCTGGTGCTATTACGGTGTGAGCGATCTCCTCGCGTAACAACAAGCGATAACGTTGGCGAAACCGGTGAAACGCCTGCTTCACCGCGTTCTCGGTCATGCCCAGTTCCGCCGCAATGTCAGCCTGGAGTGGTCGCCCTTGTTGGCCAACGAGGAATTCCTTTAAACACTCGAACAATTGCCCGTTATTCGCGGCTCGGTACTCAGACTCCAGTCGACTGAGCACTTGTTCCAGCACCGTCAATGCCCATCGACGCTCGAAGAGGCGGTCGGCGCTCAACGCTTCTGCGAGCTCAAACTCGGTGACTTCCGCCTCGGTTAGTTCATCGAGGCGAATATGAGGACCGCTCTCGTACCGCTTCACTCCGCTGGCGCGGCGCCGCTCGCTGGCCAGCAATCGTTTGAGCGAGACCAGCAGATAAGATCGCAAACGCCCCTTCTCGCGCCGAACTGTGTCCAAATTCCTATGTTCTAGCAGGCGCGCAAAGAATTCCTGAATCACGTCCTGCGCCTCCTCTCGTCCAAGCCCTAGCCGCCGGACAAATCCGTAGAGAGGTCGCCAATAAGTTCGACAGAGTATTTCGAGCGCTCTTTGCGCAGCGGGCGATTCGCTTTGCGCCTCCAGCACTACGCTCCAATGAGTGGTGGTAAATGTCATCGCGCCACCGTTGGCGCTTTGGAGAGCAGCTGAACCGTTCATGAACTGATGCTCCACGCCTTCGCAGCCTTCCGCCTAAGTACGACTGCGTCCGCATTCTGCCGAAAAAAACGCAAACAAAGCAAGCAAGTTTTAACGCAAAAAACCTCCGAGCGACGGAAAGGTTGGTCCCGGTTATAAGCAAAGGATTGCGCTCGAGTGTGGACGTCGCGGCTTCGCTTTTCAGCGAGCAGCCCTTGCCCCTGCGCGACGCAGTTTCCTCGGCACTTCCGACGCAAGCGCAATCGTGAAGTCCACTTGCCGCTTGAAAACGTCAACGCGAACGACAAACACGGAAAACTCGTCGCCTACACTAAAGCGTTTGCGCGACCGTCTCCCAATAAGCTGCCGTCGACCTGGATCAAACAAATAAAAGTCGTCCATCAACGAGGAGATGTGGACCAAACCAGTCACCAGAGCATCCGGCAATTCCACCATCAATCCGTAGTTGCGGACATCCACAACTGTGGCGTGGAAAATCTGGGGCTTGCGCGCATCGAGCTGCCGTTGAAAAAACTCGAGTTTCTTCATCTGGATCGCGTCAACCTCCGCGTCGGCTGCAGTTCGTTCCGTAGCTGAAATGTGCTCGGCAATGGAAGCGATCTGGGCCATGTCAGGATTTAATCCATGCTTGTGGTAGGGACGGACCGCCGGGCCGTCCGGCGCACTCGGCGAGCGCGCCCTACCAAGCGCGCGATGCACAACCAAATCTGCATAACGCCGAATGGGACTGGTGAAATGCAAGTAATTCGCCTTGGCCAACCCGTAATGGCCGAGCGGCTGTGGAGAGTAACGGGCGCGTTTCAAGCTTTTAAGCAGCGCGACCTTGAGCGCTTGTTCTTCCGGTTTTCCACGGACTGACGCCAGCAATCGCTGCAGCTCGGCGCGATGAGTCAGATCCCCAACCCTGTAATTAAAGCCGAGAACGAATTCGCGATACTCTGCCAGTTTTTCCGGGTCTGGATTTTCGTGGATCCGATAGATGGTCGGAATCGCGCGCTTTTTCAGTTCGCGCGCAACAGCCTCGTTTGCAGCCAGCATGAATTCTTCGATCAACTGATGCGACTCATCGTTCTCGACCCGCTCCAATTTTACGGGGCGCCCATCTTTATCGACCCAGACTTTTACCTCTGGAAAATCGAGGTCGAGGGAACCATGCTCGAATCGCTTTCGTCGCAACAACTCGGCAAGTTCCCAGGCAAGGTGCAGCCGTTCGCCCAACTGATCGGTGGGTGGCGCGCTCAAAATCGCGTAAGCCTGTTTGTACGTGAGCCGATGTGCACTGCGAATCACGCTGTGTGCAAAGCGCGCGCTTTTCGCCGCTCCATGTTTGTCGAAATCAATAAATACTGAATGCGTAAGCCGATCGACTGCCGGATTGAGACTGCAAACGCCGTTGCTCAATCGCTCCGGCAACATCGGGATCACGCGATCCGGTAGATAAACGCTGTTTCCGCGCCGACGCGCTTCTCGATCCAGCGGGCTGCCAGGCTCCACGTAAGCGGCGACGTCAGCAATGTGTACACCAAGGCGCCAACCGCTCGGGAGCTTCTCAACGTGAATTGCGTCGTCGAAATCGCGCGCATCATCGGGATCGATAGTGACGATAAATTCCCCGCGCAAATCTTTGCGTCCTTCGAGTTGCCGGGCATCAATCGTCTCAGGGATTCCCCGCGCCAGGTCCAGAACATCCCTGGGAAATTCCGTTGGTAGATGATATTTCCGGATGATCGACAGCACGTCGATACCCGGAGCGGAAGCTGGACCGAGCACTTCGATGATTTCACCTTCCGGATTAACGTGGCGCGATTCCCAGGCTTCCAAGCGAACGACAACTTTATCGCCAATCTGTGGCGCGACTTTGGAAGTTCCGAAAGGCAATTTAGAAACTTGCCCTACATAAACGTCGTGCACGATGCGTGGGTCATCCGGGACCACATAATAAAAGTTCCGTGAACGTTGGAGAGTGCCGACAATCGTATCGTGAGCGCGTTCCAGGATTCGAATCACGCGCCCCTCGCGCCGCCCTTTGATACGTCCATAAGGTTCGTCGCGCGATATGCGTGCGACCACACGGTCGCCATGCATGGCTGTACCAATGTTTTCCGCCGCGATGAAAACGTCCGGTCCCCCCGACATTTCTGGCGCAAGAAAACCGTAACCGGCTTGATGAATCGACAGTTTGCCAGTTACCAAGTCAGCCTCGGCCGGCAAAACGTACCGGTTCTTCCGGATGCGAGCGATCTCGCCCGCGCGCTCGAGTTCGCGCAAGCTTTTCCGCAACGCAACCCGTCCGGCGCCGGTCAACCCGAGCTTGCGCGCGATGTCGATCTTGTCGAGCGGACGGTAATCTTTCCGCGCGAGCAGACCCAGAATTTGTTCTCGAATGTTACGTCCGTTCGAAGCCATCTAAGCGAAACAATAGCGCACGTTAGTCGATTTAACGCGATTTCAATCCGCGGTCGAATTATGCAAAAAGTGATTGTTGTAGGCACGTTGGCGATCACGTTGGCGATTGTCTCATTTGCCGCCGGAGGAGCGAAGATGAAGATCACAAGTTCTGCATTTCAAGAGGGTGGAAATATTCCATCAAAGTTCACATGTGACGGCGGCGATACCAGCCCGCCGCTGCAAATTGCCGAGGTGCCAGCTGGCGCGAAGAGTCTGGCCTTGATCGTAGATGACCCGGATGCGCCGGGCGGACTCTTTACGCATTGGATGGCTTGGAACATCTCTCCGCAGACCAACACGATCGCAGAGGGAAGCACGCCAAAAGGCGTCCACGGAACAAATGACTTCGGTAAATCCGGTTACGGCGGACCGTGTCCACCCTCTGGCACGCATCGCTATTACTTCAGGATTTTCGCGCTCGATCGCGAGCTGGATTTGCCCGCCGGCGCGAAGCGGGGGCCGCTGGATGCAGCCATGAAAGGGCATGTGGTCGCGCAAGGTGAATTGATGGGGCGCTACTCTCGAAAGAAATAACTGTAGCGGCGGTCTACGATCGCCGAATAGACCAATTTCGGCGCTTATAGAGAGCCGCGGCAGCTCTTTTCGAATAATCCAGGTCCAGTGGTAGTCTCATCCATGATGCGTGGGAGACTTTGGAGAATCGGCGACCGCATCTTCGATCTCTCACGGCAGGGGCTGATCATGGGCGTGTTGAATGTCACTCCGGACTCATTCTCTGATGGCGGAAATTTTTTCGACGCGGAAAATGCCGTGGAGCACGGTTTGAGGATGGCTGCGGAAGGCGCGCACATCGTCGATATCGGAGGTGAATCCACGCGACCGGGGGCCCAAGCCGTCGCCACAGAGGAAGAATTGCGCCGTGTGATTCCGGTGATCGAACAATTGCGCAGAAAGAGCGAAGTCATTATTTCGATTGATACGTCGAAGGCCGAGGTTGCGCGCGCGGCGATTCAAGCGGGAGCTTCGATTGTGAACGACGTTACCGGAGGGCGAGGCGATAAAGATATGATGCCGCTGATTGCCGAAACCAAATCGGCTTTCATTATTATGCATATGCAGGGAACTCCGCAGACGATGCAGACCGCGCCGCAATACAGGAACGTTGTCTCAGAAGTTTCTGATTTTTTTCGACAACAATATGCGCGCGCCATAGTTTATAATATTGACACTATGGCGATTGCGTTTGATCCGGGCATTGGTTTCGGGAAGACGCTTGAGCACAATCTCGAGTTGCTCGCGCAGCTTGAGCGGCTCCGCGCGCATGATCGACCAATCGTGATTGGCGTGTCCCGAAAATCGTTTCTGGGCAAACTGATCAATTCGGTACAGATGAGCGATCGGTTAGCGCCAGCGGTGGCGTTGACCTCGCTCCTGCGCACGCGCGGTGCAGACGTGCTTCGGGTTCATGATGTCAAAGAAAATGTAAATGCCTTAAAGGTGACGGAAGCAATTCTTCAGAGAGAAAAATGATTCATCAGCTCATCGATCTCTGGTTCCGAGGATGGCGCAGTCTCGTTGAAATCCTTCTGCTGAGCGTGGCGATCTATTACGGTTACCTTTATTTTCGGGGAACGCGCGGCGCGAAAGTGCTCACTGGGCTGGCGATCGTCTTCTTGACGCTTACTCTTATTTCCACGCTGCTCAATTTGGTTGTGATCGGCTGGATCGTACGAAGCTTCTCGGTTTTCCTCGCAGTCGCGCTGGTGGTGATTTTCCAGCCCGAGCTAAGACGTGGGCTGGCCGCTCTTGGCGGTCACCCCATTTTCTCGCTAACGAGCGAGAAGCGGGAAACTGTTCACGATCTGGCCGAGGCAGTCATGCAACTGGCAAATAAGCAATTCGGCGCGCTCATCGCGATCGAGCGCGACACGTCAATTCGCGTTTACGAGGAAACGGGCGTCACGATCGACGGAGATTTTTCCGTCGAGCTTATCCTGACCATCTTTCATCCAAAGGCCGCGCTGCACGATGGCGGAGTGATCATTCGCAACGGACGAATCGCAGCCGCGGCGTGCATTTTTCCAGTGAGCCAGCGTGAAACGCTCGATCGAAGTCTGGGATTGCGTCATCGCGCCGGGCTCGGAATCACCGAGGAATCGGACGCCGTGGCGGTGGTCGTCTCCGAAGAGACAGGCAGTATTTCCATTTGTCACCGACGGCGAATTGAGCGCAATTTTACTCCGGAGACTTTCCGCCAACGGATCGCGGAGATTTTGTTGCACAGCAAATATGAAGAGAATAATTCTGAAAAACTGGCGCGCGAAGTTGATCTCTCTCCTGCTCGCGACAACGCTTTGGTACCTGATCAAAAAGAACGTAGCGACGACGCCCTCGCCGTCTGACAGGCCATCTCCGTCGCCCATTACGGAGACGCGCTAAGGAGCAATTAGCGCAAAAAACGCGTCAGATTCTCTTCTTCCCAGCGCCGAGCGCGTCGATAACGCGGGAATTGGCGCTCGCGACGGTTAAATTCTTCCGTGTGAACCCGCCGGCGACCTCGGGAGAGTACCTCATCGGGCACTACTGAGTGCAGCATCTCGTGATAAAGCACGTACCGCAGAAACCAGGCCGGCACGAATGGCTGGTCCAGCGCCCGATTGATTCGAATAACGCGGTCCTGCTCCTGAATTGTGCCAAAGATGAAATACTCCTTTGGGCGATGCTTTCGCCGGCGACCCCACATCACTTTGTAACGGCGAAGGCGCCCGCGAAAGTATCGCTTATTTAAGTCGTCAAACATCGGCCGCAGGTCGAAATGCGTCCCCTCGTGAAGCAAATTCAACTGCCGTTGCATCGGCAGTCTAGGGTGCGCGAGCTTTCGCTTCGTCTTTTTCTTTGTCTTTCTACTCTTAGCCATTTGCTTTCCCTCACGAAAAAAGAACAAAAGTGGAGACTAGTTTAGTGGCCTTCAAATCTAGAGACAAGTGAAGCGCCAATATTTGCCAGAAAAATTCTTAACTGATTGATAATCAACCGATTATAATGACGGTTCTCTAACCAGTAGCCTGACCCGCGTAATCCCCACATCGTCTGGTCTTTAGCAGAAAAACTGTCCTCAGTTTGACTGTGTCCGCTCCGATCTCGTCACATTGCTAATCGAACCCAAACACTGTCCACATTCATGTTTGGAACAGCGAAGATCGAAAAAGCTGCACGGCATTTTTGCGAAAATTGCAATGCGCGTATAATTGTCCTCACGTCCCTGCGGATGTGCGGGAGATGTAATCGAGTTAAAATCGGATGACGCCGTTCCTTCGAAAGTTGCTGGGTCAAAACTGGCTTCTGCTGCTAACCATGCTCGCTCTCGCCATCTTTGGAGTCGTGGCGATTTACAGCGCCACTTCCACGCGGGCAGACTCGTATGCAGCGGATTTCTGGCGAAAGCAGGCAAACTGGGTGGCCGTGGGTGTCTTTGCTTTTATGCTAACAAGTTTGGTTCATTACCGCTGGATTCGCTGGGGGGCGCTACCGATGTATCTGGCCGGTATCGTCTTTCTAATCCTGACGAAGTTTATAGGCACCAAGGTTTACGGGGCGCGCAGCTGGTTGCATTTGGGGCCGATCAATTTTCAACCGGCACAGCTTGCGATAGTCGCCGGCATTATGGTCCTGGCGCTATTCCTGACGCAATTTCGGGAAATGCATCCGATGCTGCGGTTGCTGCTCTGCGGAGCGATTGCCGCAGCGCCATGCTTGCTCATCCTGATGCAACCTGATCTGGGTGAGGTTATCATTTGGGGGCCGGTACTCCTGGCGCTGTTGTTCGTCGGTGGTCTTCCGCTGCGATACTTGATTTGCGTGATTCTCATCACGGTCGCATTTATCCCCATCGCAATTAATTTCGGCCTAAAACCGTATCAGCAACAACGGATCACCGCGTTTACACATCCCGATATCGACAAACAAGGCTCCGCATGGGCGATCAACCAATCTCTTATCGCTATCGGTTCGGGTGGTTGGTCAGGCAAGGGATTCAAAGCGCCAAACACACAGATCGAGCTCGGGTTTCTCCCCGCTACTGCCGTGCATAACGACTATATTTTCTCGGCAATCGGCGAGCAATGGGGATTTATTGGGGGAATGTTTCTTATCGGCGGGTTCGCACTGCTTCTATTGACTTGTCTTTTTGTTGCTTTTTGTGCAGGCGATCAATTAGGGCTCCTTCTGACCATTGGGATCACAGCGCTTATCTTCACAAACATCTTTCAGAATATTGGAATGACCATCGCGCTGCTGCCAATTACCGGTGTGCCATTGCCGTTGATTAGCTACAGTGGTTCCTTTGTGCTGATGATCATGTTTGGCCTCGGGCTCGTGAACAGCGTTTGGATCCACCGAAAAATTCCTGCTTGATCAAAGCGCGACCGCCGGACGGGCCGCGCTCTCGCAGTTGACGCTGGCCGCACGATTTACTTAACCTTCGGTTGCCCAAACTCGGGCGCGACACATGGAAGCCGATTACAAGGTCAAGCTAGAGGTTTTTGAAGGCCCTCTCGATCTCCTGCTTTACCTGATCAAGCAGGACGAGATCGACATTTATGACATTTCTCTCGAACGCATCACTCGTCAGTACCTCGAATATCTTCAAGCGTTCAAGGAATTGAATATCGAGCTTGCCGGCGAATTCATCGTGATGGCAGCAAACCTCATTTACCTGAAAAGCCGCAGCCTGTTGCCGATTGATCAACAGCTACCTGAAGAGGACGCCGAGGAAGATGATCCACGCTGGGATTTAATCCGGCAGTTGATCGAGTACAAAAAATTCAAGGAAGCGGCTGCGGAACTTCATCTGCGGGAGTTGGAACGGGAGCGCGTTTTTGCGCGAGAAGGTAACGTATCGTCGCTCCTAAAAGAACGGCTGCGTCTGGAAGAGGTTGGAATTTTCCAATTAATCAACGCATTTCAGACGGTGCTCAAACGGATCGAAGCGCGACAGGACGTGCAGGAAATTTTCGCCGAACGTTTCAGTGTTTCAGAGAAGATCGATATTATCTTGCAACGGGTCGCAAATGACGCGCGGCTACGTTTCTCCGATTTGTTTGGGACTGCCGTATCACGCGTGGAAGTGGTAGTAACTTTTCTCGCGCTCCTGGAGCTCATTCGCCTCAAACAAGTCCGCGCTCTTCAGAAAAACATGTTTGAAGAAATCGAAATCGCAGCCGCGGCGTGAACGGCTGGGGATCATGCAAGTGGCCGTTGTAGCTACGACGCTATGCGGATTCTGATTGCAGGGTGCGGTTATGTCGGGCAAGCGACGGCGGACTTGTTCCACGCTGCCGGCTGGGCCGTGGAAGGCTGGACCAGTTCTGAGGAATCCGCGGCAATGCTGTCGAACAAGCCATATCCTGTGTGTCAGGTCGATATCTCGCAGCGAGCTGAGCTCACGGCCCGTCCTGGAACATTCGATGCTGTCATTCACTGTGCCAGTTCGCGAGGCGGCGGAGTCGAGTCTTACCGGCAAATCTATTTCAACGGCGCGCACAATCTGCTCGATCGATTCGTTGAAGCGAAGATGCTCCTTACAAGTAGCACCAGCGTTTACGCGCAACGCGATGGTTCATGGGTGACCGAAGAAAGCGAGACCAAGCCTGCTCGCGAGACGGGGCGGGTCCTGCTTGAAACAGAAAAGTTGGTGCTCGAGCGGGGCGGTATAGTCGGGAGGCTCGCCGGAATCTACGGCCCGGGTCGGTCGGCGTTGCTGAGTAAGTTGCTAGCCGGCACCGCCGTCATTGATCCGGAAAACGATCGCTTCGTTAATCAAGTGCACCGCGACGATATCGCGTCGGGACTCTTCCTCCTGCTCAGTAGAGAATGGCAGGAACCTCAAATCTACAATGTGGTTGACGATGAACCGATTTTGCAAAGTGACTGCTACCGCTGGTTGGCAAAGAGACTGAATCGGCCGTTGCCGCCCATTAGAGAATTAACGGAGCAACGTAAACGCGGTGACACCAACAAACGTGTGAGCAATGCGAAATTGCGGAGTCTTGGCTGGACTCTCCAATACCCTACGTTTGTCGACGCAATGGAAAAGAGCATCCTGCCTGGAATATTTGGATTTCATGTGTCGTAAGCCCTAAGCGTTAAGAGTTGCGCTTGAACCGTATCCTCAAGGAAAGGGGCGAGGGCAAGTCCTTGCCTAACTTATGGGGCGACTACGGGCAGTTCCTGTGCGCTAACGGCCTGCCATTTGCCATCGCGATACGCGAAGACATCTGTAAACAGCGTCTTGCGCTCACCGTGGTCGGTCGTTTCGATCACTACGCCATTCACTATGCCCGCCTCGCCGTAAACCCTTACGTGCAGATCTTCGAAACGCTTCTCCAGACGCTGGCCATCAGCAGGATGCTCGCGTAGAAACTGAAGGTGTTGGTCCTTTGTGATGATTGCCCCCGGGACCACGTGCAGAAAATCAGGAGCGAGGATACCTTCGAGAGCCACAGGATCGTTCTCCACCTGTAGCCACCGATTTTCCAAGGCTAGCAACTCCCGTTTCGACTCCTCAGCTGGTTTCGGCACCCGGCTCTGTTGACATGAGAGAAGCGCCAAAGGAAGAAGCGCACACGCGACAACGCGATCCCACGATCTCATAGTGAAAGCTGTTTGACATTGCGCTACTAGAACCGCTCCGCAAGTGGTGTCATCGCAGCCACCCGATTGGGACGCCGCTGTCGGTTCGGCTCCCGACCAAGCCTAGGTAGCTTGCGCCGCTGCGAGGTCAGCAGCGCGATGATTCTCGCGTCGTTCGCCGAAAAGCTGACGAATCACCTCTTCCACCGGCACTTCTTGAACGTTAATGTCGCTCACGTCGCATGCTTCGAGCAGTTCACGGCAGGTTTCGGTGACTTTTGCGCGCGGAACCTTCAATTGCACGGACACCGGCGTTTGTTCCGTTATTTCACCGAAGGCGGAAAGATCGCGTGCCGCCTCTTTTTCGAAGGTGAGACTCAAAATCTTGTATCCTGAAAAGCGATCGACAATCTCATCCAGTGGTCCGTCGAAAAAGATTTTACCGTGATCGATCACGAGAACCCGATGACACAACTCCTCGATATCCTGCATGTAATGGCTGGTTAGCAATGTAACAATGTGATGTTCCTCATTGTATATGCGCAGAAATTCCCGGACCCGTTTTTGACTGACTACGTCCAGCCCGATGGTCGGTTCGTCGAGAAAGAGCACGCGCGGCTGGTGAATGAGCGCGGAAATCAGCTCCATTTTCATCCGCTCGCCTAACGAGAGCTCACGGACCATCACGTTCATTTTATCCTGCACGTCCAAGAGCTCCGATAATCCGTCCACGACTTTTTTGAATCGGGCGCGGTCGATCCCGTAAATGGCGCGGTTGAGTTCGAGCGACTCTTGCGCGGGCAGATCCCACCAAAGCGCATTCTTTTGTCCCATGAGCAGGCTGAATTGCCTTTTCATCTCGTTGCGTCGTTCCCACGGAACAAAGCCGAGCACGCGAGCATCGCCGGACGTTGGATTCAACAGGCCTGAAAGCATCTTGAGCACCGTGGTCTTGCCCGCGCCGTTCGGTCCGAGAAAACCGACGAACTCGCCTTCTTCAATGTTAAATGAAACGTGATCAGCCGCGCGCGTTTCATCGTAACGGCGTTTGACCAGACCTTTGATTGATCCCCAAAGTCCGCGCTCCTTCCGGTAGGTGCGATAAACCTTGGTCAGACCTGAAGTTTCAATCAGTGGCATAGGTGACGGAAATAATGATTTCCAAATAGGAAGTTTACCCGCGATTCGTCTGAGGAAAATGGCGCGCAGCGCGGAAGGCTTTCTGTTATACCCTCGAACTCAATTCGCTCTACGCCAGACGACGTCTTCGTTGTTTCGCCGATCGATGAGCGCGTCCACTTTTCCATTATCCGCGTAACGAAATAGGATGCGGCCTTCGACGCCTTTGCGGAAAAAGATTTCCGATCCCTCAGGCAGAAGTTGTTCGCGTTTTCCATTACGTTCGACATATAGACTTTGCCCTTCAGAAAAAACCCGTCTCGTTTGACCGGGCGCCAGCTCATAGGTGCCGCCGAAATCGGCGAATTTTTTCGGTTCGAGCCTGGCAATGGCGGGATCTTCATAGTAGCGCATTGCCTGACTGGAGACGATTTGCCAGATGCCGTTCCGCCGCAGCCACGTGTCAGTCACGTGATAACGAGCGGTGAGCTTCTGGCCAAAGATGGTCTCGGTTTCGTCAAGATCGTAACTTAAAATGGCGGTGTCACCGTGAATGATGCTTTGGGGCTTCGCGATCTTGATCGTGCCCGAATAACCTTTCGGCAGCGGCGCGATATCCGCAACGAGTTGCGTCTTGTTTAGGTTGCGGCCTTTCTCGTCGGCGAAGATGCAGTCGTCGGCGAAATACTTTTGCCAAGGCTCCTTATTGCCCGCCACTACCGCGTCGAAAAGTTCCTGGGTGCGGCGAATAAGTTCCTCCTGCGTTATTGCCACAGGATCTCCGCAAATTGCCTGCAGCGAAATAAAGAAAAAGAGGATCAAAGGAAAAACCAGAATCAGCGGTCGAACCTTCATGTTGGGTATTTGTCCACTTGCTCAACGACAACCAATGGAAATCTCTGTGCCAGAGGTGTGCGGTTTTCTGAGCAATACATTGATCAAAGAGCCAATCGGTTACAAAACGTCATCCAGACAGCTGAGCAGATGCGCCACGGTTTCTTCGGTTTCGTCGCCCATGTTAGAAAGGCGAAAGGTTTTGCCTCGAATCTTGCCGTAACCTGGATCGATCACCAGATGATGTTTCTCACGAAGCTTTCGCGCCAACTCCGGAACGTCTATCCCTTTGTTGTTCTTCACGCACGTAAGCGTTTTTGAGCGAAACCCTTCCTCGGCGAAAAATTCGAAGCCAGCGCGGCAGACCCAATCATGCACAAGCGCGTTCGTACGTGCGTGTCGAGCGAAGCGCGCGTCCAGGCCCTCCTCGAAAATTTCGTCCAACTTCGATTGCAGCGCGTGCATATGCGCAATGCTCGGCGTGCTTGGTGTCATCCATTCTGCTTGCTGTTTCTTGAACTCGAGAAAATCAAAGTAAAACCCACGATTCGGGATTTTTTCTGCACGAGCAACTGCTTTTTCCGAAACGGCGAACAACGAAAAACCTGGCGGCAACGCCAATGCCTTTTGCGCACCGGTGAGCATCACGTCGATGCCGAGAGCATCCATATCGATCTTGACTCCCGAGAATGAGGAAACGGTATCGAGGACGAGCGCTACGTCAGGATACTTGGCGAGAGTACAGCAGATTTCCGGCAGCGGGTTCATCACGCCCGTTGAAGTCTCGCTGTGGATGAGAGTGACAGTATCGAATTTTCCTGTGGCTAATTGCCTATCAATCGCCTTCTGATCAATATGTTTTCCCCAATCGACTTGGAGCGGTTCAGCGTTTTTTCCGCAACGTTTTGCAACATCGAACCATTTGTCCGAGAACGCGCCGCACATGCAGCAAAGCACGCCGCGGTCGACCAGGTTCCGGATGGAGGCTTCCATTACGCCCCATGCTGAAGAGGTGGAAAGAAACACCGATTGCTTTGTTCCGAAGAGAGTTTGAAGGCCCGGATGAATCGCGCGGTAAAGATTCTTAAAATCCTCGCCACGATGCCCGATCATCGGACGCGAAAATGCGGCCCAAGTTTTTTCTGATACTTCAACGGGACCTGGAATGAACAGCTTGTCGTGCTGAATCACAGCAGACGTTCGACGCGCAACCCGCCTTCGGCAAGCCTACGGCGCGGCAGGCGTCTAACATTCAAAATTCAAAAAGGTTGCGGACAACTTGATCGGCTTGGCATTGAGATGTACGCGTCACGCGTGAATGCCAAATTTATCTTTTGCGTCTTTCTCGCGGGTACGATTGTGGTGCGCGCTGAATCGCCAGATTATTTCGTCTACGTCAGCAATGAACGGTCTGGCGATATCAGCGTGATTGATGGCGTGACGGACGCGGTCGTCGCGACCTTTAAAGCCGGAAAAAGACCACGCGGGATTCACGCAGCGCCAGGTGGAAAGCGGCTCTTTGTGACATTGAGCGGTTCACCGCGAATGGCGCCCGGCCTGGATGAAAATCGCGCGCCAGCAGACAAGACTGCCGACGGGCTCGGTATAATCGATCCAGTCGAGCACAGGTTAATTGATCGCTGGCATGTCGGATCGGACCCCGAACAATTCGCAATAAGCAAGGATGGACGATTCGCTTTTATCGCGAATGAAGACAATGCGAGCGCTCTGATTGTCGATCTCGGCTCCGGGCAGTCCCGCGGGGACGTGAAAGTTTCGGAGGAACCGGAAGGCGTTGGTGTCAATCCGCAGAACGGAGAAGTCTATGTCACCTGTGAAGAGAAAGGCGAAGTATTCGCGATCGATCCGGATCAACAGCGCGTCGTCGCAAAGGTTGAGACAGGCGGACGCCCGCGGTCGATTGCATTTCTTCCGGATGGCTCGCGCGCATACGTCGCTTGCGAGAACGGCGGCTACATTGGCGTTCTCGACGCAGCGTCACACAAATTGTTGTCAAAAATCGAATTGCCAACAGGCTCGCTGCCAATGGGCACCGCAATCTCCAAGAATGGAAAAGAGCTTTATGTGTCGACAGGCCGCGGAAACTCCGTTGCCGTTATCGATACTGCGAAAAACGCACTAGTAACGACAATTTCCGTCGGAAATCGCGCCTGGGGGATCGCGCTCGACCCCAGCGGATCGAAACTCTACACGGCGAACGGCGCATCGAACGATGTCTCAGTTGTTGATATCAAATCGCGCAAAGAACTGCGTCGCGTCAAAGTCGGCGACGGTCCATGGGGTATCACCACTATTTCCAGGGAATGACGGCTGCCCAAGCCGTCCTTCGTTGCTCTACCCGCCGGCGTAATTCGGATATCGTTCGTGTAGCTCGCGCGACAGGCGATCTGCTTCCTCGGTTTTTCCTGCCTGCCGATACGCCAGCGCCGCCTTGTTCAGAGCGCGCGGAGTAATGGCTGGATCATCATAAAGCAAAGCGACTCCCTTGAAAGCTTTGCCCGCGTCATCAAAATTTCCGCGCTCCAACTGCACTTCGCCTGCGAGCAACCGTGCCTCCGCGTTTACGCGTCCCTCCGGTTGCAACGCCATGATCTCTTCAGCAATCTTCTGAGCCTCGTCCGGTTTATGGGCCGTGATCTTCACCGCGCCGAGTGCGAGCAAAACCTTCGCCTTTCCCGCCGG
>JBKPGQ010000089.1:0-5032 GCA_046729455.1 Verrucomicrobiota bacterium | reverse complement strand
ATCGCGGGTGCAGTTTTTTGCGCGATCGGAGGTTATCAGCGCCGACGTAACCGCCGCATCTGGTTCGCCGGCTTTTGGATTTGCTCGGCTTTCGCTTGCCTGACCAAAGGGTTGCTCGGCATCGCTTATCCCGCCGCGATTTTTCTTATTCTCTCAATCTTTTATCGCGAAGCGCGCATACGATTTCGCGGGCTGTTACGATGGGAATATCTCGCGATTTTCAGTCTGATCGTCGCGCCATGGCATATTTGGGTGCAATGGCATTTCCCCGCGTATTTTCGTTATCAGATCAGCTCGGAATGGCTCGGTCATCTGAGCGGACTAACCGATGAGACGCACGATTTCCTGGGGATGCCTGTCTATCAGTTTCTGGTCATGCATTTCGCATGGTGGTTTCCATGGTCGATTGCGGTTTTGCCGGGCATTATTTTAGCCTGGCGCCGCGTGATTCGACCGCGCGAGATCAATTTCGCCGACGCACTGCCGCTTTGCTGGATGGGTGTCGTTTTTGTCCCGCTGCTGTTTTTGGGGCAACGCCAGGATTATTATTCAATGACCATGTGGAGCGCATTTGCGCTCTGGGCAGCCGTCGCGTGGGATCGAATACCGCCGAAATTGCGCGCTGCCGGTGTCATCGTCGTCGGCCTCGTGGGCTTGATAACCGTGGTGGCAGTATTCTTTGTTGCAGATGCAGCGCATGCCCTGAACGGAAGCTGGGGGACGATGGACGCGCGCTGGACGGCCTGGCGGGCGTGACACGCTATGCCCGTTGGAACCTGGCTGGCATTTCGACCTTTGGTTGCGATCTTTGGCATGTCGCTCATTTCTCTGTCGCTCGCAGCCCTTTACTTTATTTCCAAGCGACGCGAAAGACTTGCGGCCATTGCCCTGGCCGCCTCGATGATCCCAAGCGGACTCAGCATGATGGAGGCCGTCGCGCAGATCGCCCCGTATTTTTCACTCGCTGATGTAGCGCGATTCATAAATCCACGGCTCGACGCAGGTGGCGAGACGGCCTTTGAAGGGCCGCTCGACGATAGTAGCAGCCTCATTTTCTATCTGAACCGGAAATTTTTTCTAGTTAATCAGAGGCCTGAGAAAGAGACCCCGATTGGCAAGGCCTCCATTGACATCTTTTTGAATGAAGCCGCGGTCTTGGAAAAATGGGGTCAACCGGATGCCGTTTATCTAATTATCGAGGAAAGCCGGGCCGATTATTGGAAACAAATCTTAACCAGCCACTTTCACATCTACCATCAAATCACAAAGTGCGGGACCTACGTGGTGCTTAGTAATCAATTATAAATCAAGTATCGACGTAAGGAATTGGCGATCTCCATTTGAAAAATCCGCGTAACAGCTTAATGTGCCGCCTCATTTTCGCGGGGTAACTAATCTATGTCGCAACATCGCAGCTTAAAAGGAGCCAGCACGATCGCAGCCAGGCGTAATGTGCTGAAACGCTTCGAAAGAGTCGAGGTTTTGAAAAAGCGTGGCCAGTGGAAAGAAGGCCAGAAGGTTATCGGCCTGCCCAAAACGAAGCCGGATGTTTAACCGCGAGCGTGAAAGGTAACTAGTGAGAAGTGATTGGTGAAAAGCGACTGCCGGCGCTTTCACCTGTACATCTCACTTGCTTAAGTGCGTCTCAACCGTTTCCTTGCTGCCGCCGGTCTCGGTTCACGCCGGTATTGCGATGAGTTGATCGCGGCGGGCCGGGTCACAATCAATGGCAGAGTTTGCACGAACTTCAGCGCGCAGCCTGGGGTGCGCGACTATGTGAAGGTTGATGACAAACTCATTCACGTCGCTGCAGCGCTTACGATCATGCTGCATAAGCCCGCTGGATTCGTTTCGACTCGAAAGGATCTCCACGCGCGAGATACCGTCTTTGATCTAATACCGGAAAAATTTTCCCGCCTCTTCAACATCGGTCGTCTGGATGCTCAAACTGAAGGTTTACTGCTTCTGACGAATGATGGTGAATTGGCACAGCGGCTCACGCACCCCCGCTTTAAGGTAGACAAAGAGTACGAGGTCACGCTGGATCGACCGTGGGACCCGGTGCTCACTCCGAAGCTGCTGCGCGGCATTGTTCTTGATGGCCAACGCGCGAAAATTGCGCGGCTTCATTCCCTGTCGCCTACGCGCCTTCGCGTTATTTTGCGGCAGGGAATCAATCGCCAGATTCGGCGCATGTTCGAGGTCGTTGGATACCGCGTCAAACATCTTCTCCGCATTCGAATCGGAAATCTTCGGCTTGGCGATTTGCCATGCGGGCATTGGCGAGCGTTGACAAAGCGCGAGATCGACGGTCTGCACTTGCGAGACAGCAGCGACGTGGTAGCCGCGGGCGCTGACCGCGGCAGGCAAAAAGCTGGTCAAGTCCGCAAGCCGAGGTCAACGCCCTCGGCTAGAAGTTGAAATGAAACTCGACGGCTGTAACACGCTGATCACGGGCGCGTCCGCTGGCATCGGTCGCGAATTTGCGTGTCAACTCGCCAGCCGCGCCAAATCGCTCATTCTAATTGCGCGACGCGAACAACGGCTGAGTGAACTCCGCGACGAATTAGAGCAACAGCATCCGAACCTGGCGGTTTTCCTTCGCAAGACTGAGCTGGCAGATCTTGTGCAACTGAATGAACTGCTAGTATGGCTCGATCGTGAAAGGATTGATGTCGATCTGTTGATCAATAATGCCGGACTGGGCGATAGCGGCGCCTTCGCAACGAGCGATCCAGTTCGCAACCACCAAATGACTCTCGTGAACATTGTCGCTCTCACCGCGCTCACTCGCCACTTGCTTCCCCGCATGATCGCGAGACGACGTGGCGGCATTTTGAACGTCAGTTCGTCGGCTGGATTTCTTCCGATCCCTGATTTTGCTGTTTACGCAGCGACCAAAGCCTACGTTACAAGCTTCTCCGAAGCGCTTCGGGCCGAACTCTTGGGAACAGGCGTAAGCGTCTGTGCTCTCTGTCCAGGTCCGGTGCATACAGAATTTCAAGACGTCGCCAAACGCGCGGGTGCTCAGCCGGATACCGGCCCGGAGTTCGTTTTCGTTCCCGTAGAACAAGTCGTGCGCGATGCGCTTACGGCACTCGAGGCAAACCGCCCGCTTGTGATTCCGGGTTTCCCGATGAAGCTCGGGATGTTTCTCGTCCGAGCAACACCCATGCCGATCCTGCGCTTGCTGTCGCGGTTCTCACCACGACGGGGCTGAGGCTTACAACCATCCGAAATCCCTCGGGTCGCCCGGCAAGTTGTGGGAATCTTCTAAAAATGAAACAAGTTGTGTTCGCTTGTGAACGCAACACGGTTGACCACGATCTCTGACGCTATCACAAACGCCACGACAACGCTGAGTACAACAAGAGGCAGAGCGGTATTGATTCGGCGAAACAGCCAGGCGATGCCATAAACGTAAAATAACGCGAACGGAATCAGCGCGCCGCTAAGCAATCGGCCCGATGCAAAATATGGATGCGTGCGAGAGGGATTAACGCAATTGCCGAAATCGAACTGAATCGATAGCAACGCCAGGAATCCAACCGATGCGATGAAACCTAACGCCGCTATGCCAATCGCTCGCCGCTGAAACGTTGAGAGGCCGTCTTTCTTTCCCAATCCAAGGAGCGCAGCACCCAGCAAAGCTAGCGAGGAAATTGCATAAAATCCGTCTGCAATTGGCCAACTTAAAGGCTGACCGTGCCATTTTGCTTCGCCGCGCCAGAAACTAGTGGTGAGATCCCACCAAAAAATCCAAAGTCCTCGCAGCGTAAAAATTGGATGGTGCCACCAATCGGAAAACGGTTTCTGTGTCCAACCAAGCAAAGTGATTTTCGCTGCTGATCCGGTGACATCCCCAAACTGATATTTCGTCCAGACAACCCAAGTCCCAATCGAAATTGCAGCGCAGAGGAGAAGCGCCGCAAATGCGACGAGGCTTGTCTCTGGCTTTTGCCGAATCGCCGGCCGCAGCGTCGCGATAATTGCCGCTAGAGCCACAACAACCAGCGGCAAGTTGGATAGTTTGGTTAGGTACATGGCCGCGATTGCCAGACCTGTGAGTGCCCCAAGCAAGAGAGTCGGTCTGCTCGTACGCAACCATTGGAGAACGCAAAGAAACAAACCACCAAAGCACACAGGCGACAGGGCGTCGTTGTTCAGAGCGTAAAAAACGTTCTGAGGGATAAATGCGAGGAGCAGTGGTACGCCGATACGCAATTCCTCGCGCTCAGGCGCGACTATACGCGCGATCAGATAACCGAGCAGCACAACGAGTGCGATCAAAAGCCCATTCAGGAAACGGATCCAGTAGAGTGATTGAAGGCCAGTCAGTCCCAGATACTGCCCACCCCGCCACCAAACACTTGCCAGGACATAATACAGTGGCGGCTGAGAGGATTCGAAATTGGTTTCGCTGCTCCATGCGGCTCTCGTCGCGGCAATCTCCGGCCCAACGCCGGGACCAGTTTGTTTCCACAGAGGCGGAGGAAATTTCGCACCGGGGAATTGATCCGGAGTAAACAGGAACTCCGGCGACGCATGCGGCACTATCCAGGTAAGAGTCTCTTCTTTGAGCGAATCAAAGGCGCGCGGGAGACGGCCATGTGAATACTGCGTAATGAGGTCAAAATGGAGATCCTCATCGACATTGCTAAAGAACGGGAAGGCGGCCGAGAAAATGAAGACCCGAATAGCCGCCGCAACACAGAGCAGCAGGATCAGGACGCTTTCGCTCCTGTTCGCGAAGGCTTTTGATCTGCCAGATATGTTCATCAAAACGCCCAGAGCAGCAACGCCGCAGCAACTCGCTCACATCCGGTCGAACAAGTCATGCGCGACACAAGGATCTGTTCTCATGTTTAGGATGCAAGTCTCGCACGTTGCAGCACACACTAGGTAAGATCGACAACGTTAAAGAAAAGCGGCGGTCGCCTTCGCCCGCCGCTTCGAAACTTTTGCTTATATACGCGCTACGACTCTACGACGATTTGTATTTGACCGAGCAACCGTACGGTTTGGTCTGTGG
>JBKPGQ010000088.1:0-1572 GCA_046729455.1 Verrucomicrobiota bacterium | reverse complement strand
GCGGCTAACATCAGCAGGCATTACTTTTGCAAGATGTTCAAGAAAGCGACCGGCATGAATTTCATCGATTACCTCTCAAGAGTCCGAGTAGAAAACTCGAAGACGCTCTTACTGAATCCCAACTCGCGAATTAGCGAAGCTGCCTTCGCCTGCGGATTTCAATCCATGACGAACTTCAATCGCGCGTTTAAGCGAATCGTCGGTCGCTCTCCCACGCAATTCCGCGAATCGCTTCCGAAGCTGCGACGCGCGACTTAGAAGGTATCCGTTCCGATGTGTCAGTCCGATCAAGCCTGACGCGGAGTTGCTCGAGATATTTTGCAGAGCTCCGCAGAGCAATCCGGTCTCTTGCCGGTCGAGCGAGACAAAGATCAGCTGGCTTCACAACTGTCTTGTGGTGTGTTGAGATTTACTGCGGAAATCGCCGCCGACGTTGGTTAAAAGCAAGGAGGCGACTAAGTTAGCCGCCTTACACTGGTGGGGCGAACGCACGGAACCTTCCGCACGCTCGCCGTCAGTGCTATTGCATTATTTCACTTTAACTTCGATAGCTTTTGATCGTGCCATCGGTGTCGTCGGGAGGTGCACTTTCAGCACTCCGTCGTGGAAGTCCGCCGTCACTTTCGTGCTATCGGCATCTTCAGGCAGCGTGAAGCTGCGTCGGAAATTGCCAAAGGACCGCTCAATGCGATGGAATTTCTTTTTCTGATCTTCCTTCTCGCTTTTGCGTTCTCCGGAAACGCTAAGGATGCCGTCTTCGACTGTTACTCTGACGTCTTCCTTCTTCATTTCAGGCAGGTCAGCTTTGAGGAGATACCCGCGATCATCCTCACTGATATCAACCTCTGGTGACCAATCTGGGACTGTCAGGCTGGGGGTCTCCCCACTGCCTATTCTGTTCGGAAATCCGCCCAAGAAACGATTGAAGCGATTTTGCGTCGCTTCTTCCATCTCTCTCAGCTGATTCCATGTTATTAATGTATTCATAATATTTACCTTTCTGGATTGAGTTAAAGCCATCTTGGTGCATCGCGCTCACCGCTTATTGTCAGAGTCGACCCGAATCTTGTGCACGTTGCAGCCGAAGTTGTAGCCGCTGTCGTTGACTGCGGTTTTCAGAGCGATTTTTGCTGTAGTGGCAGCCGTGTCGGCTGCGTGTTTGTGGCGAGCGCGGAAGCGAATGAGCCAACGCTTTCGAAATTTAGGCGCGAACCGCATTTCCAAGCACAGACTTGCACCCGTCGAGGTGAGTTGTTGGTGCGCGGGATGCAGAGCATATTGGCAAAGTCTATGAAGGATTCTGTCGTCAGAGGACGGCTGCTGCAGCTTCTCCATGAACGTCGAAGCGAAGGTTCCATTCCGTTCGGCCAACATGAGCAGGCGGTCCCGCCGCCAGGAGGTATAAGTCGCCGTGACTGGCTGCGCGCCTTGGCCCAGCTTTCAGAGTATCGCCTCATCGACTGGACCCCTCTTGAAGATAAGAGCGGGATGGGGCTGCTGTCCGGCTTTGCTAAGATAAACGACCTCGGAGTCAAAGTGCTCGAAGGTGGTGTTGCGCCCCCGATTTCAATC
>JBKPGQ010000087.1:0-2039 GCA_046729455.1 Verrucomicrobiota bacterium | reverse complement strand
AAGAAGAGCGCAGTAAAAAGCCGCCAGTATTCTCCCTGGGCGACCACAGCATAAGGCTCAAGCGCGCCGGCTCGATGCAATACCTCCGGGTCATTCAAGTCGCCGACGGAAATTTCGAAAAGAAATGCGACCGAGTTGAGCAGAATCAGCACCAGGACGCCAGGAGCGCTTCGCAACTGACGGTGCCGTGTATCGTCGGCCGCGGAAACGGGGCGGACCGCGACTCGATGGGTTTGATGGGATTTCAAATGCCGAAATAACCGGACTTGGTCGCGCAACTCAGCGCTGGGATGCAGGATTTGAAGAATCGCGCCAAGTTTTGCCGACGATTGATAATCTCCATTTGCGGCGAGCTCCGTCATTTTGCGCAATCCAATCGCTGGAAGAAAGAGAAGGACAACCCAGGCCAAACCGCCCATGTAACCAGCCGCAACAGGAACGAGAATCCACGCGACACCAGTAATGGCTAGCACAAGGAGTGCAGCGACACGCCAGCCACGGTAAGGCCCACCGGGACGCCATGCCCGGGCCAGCACTAGCAGCGGGGAAATCACTGCGAGAAAGAGAAAAATATGATTCAGATCCACGGATAAAGTGGGCGCTAGAGAGGTGATCGGTTAAAGCGTTGAAGCGTTAAGCGGCAACAAGAATCAGCCGCTTCATCGCTTAAACGGCTCAACGCCTCAACGACGAAACTTTTCAAGCTTGTAACTCTTTAACCCTTTTTAACATTCAAACATGCGAATCACTGTCACCGATTATCTCGACGTTGTTTCATCCTGGTGTTTTTGGTCTGAGCCAACCTGGGCAGAATTAAAGAAACGTTATGACGGTCGCGTGGAGTTTCAGTGGAAAATTGCACTGATGGATCCCAGCGGCTTGCCAACTTCACGCGAGCAGGAACAATGGTTCTATCGGCGCAGCGGAATGATGATGCGTTCGCCGTTCATGCTCAACACGGATTGGTACGATCCGAGTCTGCCAGAGTGGCTCCCGCCGAACTGCGTAGCCGAAGCCGCGAAGGACTTTGGTTTTGTCGATGATCGCGTTCGTCTCGCACTTTCTCACGCCACGTTGCGCGAGGGAAAAAAGGTCAGTGATTGGGAGATTGCCGCCGAGATCGGTGCGGCAGCTGGAGAGATTGACAGCAAAAAGCTGCTTGAGCGCGCGCGGTCGCCTGAGATTGAGAAGCGCATTCGCGCATCAACCGCAGAATTTCGTGCGTTCCAGGTCACCCAACGCCCGGCGTTCGTCATCGACACGGAAATTGGCGACCGTGCCGTGTTTTCGGGAGTTGTAAAGCTCGAGCCGCTGACGGCAACGCTCGATTCGATGCTCGATGACGCTGATGCGTACGCTGCGCACAAGGCGCATTTTGGCAACCCGCCGGCAAAGTGATTGTTGGAAAGTCGACGCTTAGTTGTCACGAGATTCGCCTTGCCAGCGCGAAATTGTTGCCTACAACTTCCCTTCGGCTCGCGATTATTAGCGAGCTCTCGTCGCGGTGAATCGCAGCCGTGGCGAAGTTAGAGTGTCCAGGCGTTTGCCAAGCGTGGCGCCGGGGAATTGCGATAAATGGAAATACGGCGGCGCGGCGCACTCCCGCTCCGTCGGCCAGGAGCTAGTTCGAATCTGCAACCACAAATTCGTGTAAACGGTCGGATCCGCGCCCGAGAAGTCCGGGTCATTATGGGGTCTACCGGCGAACAGCTTGGCGTCATGAAGCTAAATGACGCCTTGCGCAGGGCTCAAAGTCTTGGTCTCGATCTGGTGGAGATCGCCCCAACGGCCACCCCACCGGTCTGCAAGATCATCGACTTTGGAAAGTTCCGGTACGATATCTCCAAGCATACCAAGGATAAAAGACCGTCCGGCTCGAAGCTGAAGGAAATCAAGTTTCGCGTTAACATCGACGATCACGATTATCTGACGAAAATCCGGCACGGCGAAGAATTCCTGGATCGGGGAAATAAGGTGCGGGTGCAACTGCAATTTCGCGGCCGCGAAATGGCGCATCAGGAATTTGGCATGCAGCTCGT
>JBKPGQ010000086.1:0-6481 GCA_046729455.1 Verrucomicrobiota bacterium | reverse complement strand
GGACACAAGAAACTTGAATTGACGACGGAGTGTCCGCCTGACCAGAAGTTGGTCAACTGCGACGCGAGGACATATGCGCACTATCGTTTGCAGGAGAGCGAGTTTGCGAGACGATAGGCCATGGCTCGCGGGCTTTCGAAGAACACGGAAGGTCTCAAAGGTACGACTCGGCAAGGAGCGGCGACTTCCGAGCTGGGATCAAAGTCCGCCCAGCCGATGAATTCTCGAATAATTTCCCTGACTTCAGTGGAGTTTTTCTGTGCGGGGATCGTGTTTCTCGTGGCGCTAGCGCTTTATAGCTGGATGCTCGCGCCGACCGTTACTCTAACTGACAGTGGAGAGCTAATCGTGGTTGCTCAAAGCCTGGGGATTGCACATCCACCGGGCGTTCCGTTATGGATCATTCTCGCCCATCTCGCTTCGCTTGTGCCTTTTGAAAACGTTGCGGTGCGGATTAACTTTTCGTCCGCACTTTTTGCGGCGGTCGCTTGCGCGATGCTCACGCTTGCGGTGGCAGAACTAACGATTACCGCGTCACATCTCATCACGTCGAAGCGACGAAAGAGAGTCGCACAGGAGAGTAAAACAGTTGAAGAATCGGGGCTGGCGCGCCTGCTGGTCGCCGCACCTGCGCTGGACGCGGGTTTGCTCATGGCGTTTTCCCGCACGCTTTGGTCTTATGCGACGATCACCGAGGTCTATGCGCTGAATACGCTGCTTATCCTCGTTATCTTCTTTCTAATGCTTCGGTGGCGCCGCCGTATCGTCGAAGGCAGGACGCATATCTCGACGGCGTCGAACACTGGCCAAGCCGCTACGCCGATCACGAGGCACGACACCTACCTTTATGCAGCTGCGCTGGTATTTGGGCTATCGCTGGGCGTTCATCACGTCACCGTGGCGCTGACTCTCCCCGCCATCGCAGTCATTGTTTTTCGAACCCAGGGCGCGAAGTTCTTTACCAGCAGACGCCTCGTTTACGCCGCATTGATTTCAATTGGCGCACTTGCCGCCGTTTATGCCTACCTGCCGCTCGCGGCGTCGCGGTCGCCTGTCATTAACTGGGGCCATCCGCGTTCTCTGCAGGAAATATGGTGGCACGTAACGGGCAGGCAGTATCAGGTCTATTTCTCCTTTAAGCCGGACATAATGGGAGCACAGTTTGCTGAACTCTGCAGAATGGCACTGCGCGAGTTCGGCTTTCCGTGGCTTCCGTTGTCGCTAGTTCTGGCTTTCGCTGGCTTCGTTGACGCTTTCAAACGAGACCGTACAACTTTCTGGTTTCTCCTGAGTATCATCATCGCTGATTTGGCTTACGCGCTCAGCTACGAAATTGCGGAGGACAAGGATGCGTACTATCTGCCTACATTTATATCGATCGCAATTGCCGCTGGTCTTGGCATTCGATGGATGATTCAACGGGCCGTTTCCAAGCCCGCGCCAGTCGGGAAGCTCTCTGTAGCGGTTGCAACCGTTGTTTTGCTTGTTTGCACGACAACTCTCGCTGCGAACTGGCCGTTTAATAATCGCAGGCAATACTTCATCGCGCATGATTACGTGGAAAATCTGCTGAGCGTGATCGCGCCCAACAGCCTCTTGCTCACGCTCGATTGGCAGGTTGTCTCTCCCATGCTCTATGCGCAGGAAATAGAACAACGGCGGCGCGACGTAAAAGTGGTGGACATCAATCTTCTGCGGCGCTCGTGGTATTTCGATTATTTGAAACACGCTTATCCCGGTTTGATCGAGCGGTCGCGCGACAAGATTGAGGCCTTTGTTCAAAACCTTAAGGAATGGGAGAGCGATCCTGGGGCTTTTGCCAGAAGCGCAGCGCTCACTCAAAGAATCAGCGCAGCATTCTTAGAGATGATTCAAGCAATGGTGACGAACGAAAACAGGGTTGCGCCGGTTTACATGACAAACGATTTGCTTTCGTCCGACTCAGTCAACGGCGAGCTGACCAGATGGCTTACGCAAAAATATCAACTGGTTCCACAAGGGCTTGTTTTTAATCTCGCGGACGGCCGGGGCTTTCATGATTCGCCTGATGTACATCTGCAAATCCGCGGCCTTGCCGACGGGACACTGCGATTCACAAAAGGTGATCCTGTAAACGTTAAGGTGATACCCGCCTACACGAATATGGTAATTAATCGCGGACGCTATCTCGCTTCATTTGGTGAACACGAGCGTGCCATTGCTGCTTTCGAACAGGCGCTCGCGCTCAATCCAGATCTCGCCTTGGCGCAGCAGGGCCTCGCTGAAAGTACGGCGAAAGCGCCGAGACCGTAGCCCAGTCTTTCTTTCATCATTCGCCGATCGAGGCTTCGCTCGTCATTCGGACTCCGTCATCTTCCCGGCGTAGTCTTGCTTTGTTCGCGCGAACCTTTTATATGCGGGGATGAATGTCATTGGCCGTGGTCGATGGTCGCGCCTTGTTCCAGGAATCCTGGCCTTCACCATTGGGGCGATTCCACTTCGGGCGGCTGATAATGTTATCGCGTTGCAAGCCGGGCGCATGTTCGATGGGAAATCGAAATCACTCGTTCCAAATGGCGTCGTTATCGTTCAAGGCGATAAGATTGTCGATGTTGGCAGCAACCTAACTGTCCCAGGCGACGCACAGGTGATCGATCTTGGCGACGCCACGCTCGCGCCGGGATTCATGGATGCACACACGCATTTAACCTTGGATTACTCTGGCGACTACAATGTACGCCGGCTGAAGGAGCTCGACCTCAACGTCTCCGAGCAGGCGATCATCGCCACCGCGCACGCGCGAGCCACTGTCGAAGCAGGTTTTACTACCGTCAGGGATCTCGGAAGCCGCTTCATAGGCAGCCACGAGTTCGTTGACGTCGCCCTGCGCAATTCAATTAACAAAGGAGTGGTCGTTGGCCCGCGCATGTTGGTTGCAACCAAGGGAATCGGCGCCACCGGCGGTCATTTCGATCCGACCAGCGGATTTCGTGATTTCCTTTTCGGGCGTGAACCGGATTACACGGATGGAATTGTCGATAGTCCGGACGACGCGCGAAAAGCCGTGCGGTTCGAAGTCAAAAATGGCGCCGACGTGATTAAGGCTGCAGTCTCGGGCGGCGTTCTTTCTTTAGGAGACGAAGTGGACACTCCGCAATTGACGGCGGCTGAGATGGCGGCACTCGTTGATGAATCCCATCGCTTGCGCAAAAAAGTGGCGGTCCATTGTCATGGCGACGAAGCTGCCCGGGAAGCGATCGAAGCTGGCGTTGATTCGATTGAACACGGCTCGTTTATAAAACCGGAAACGCTCACCCGGATGAAAAATAAGGGCGTCTTCCTCACGCCGACACTCATGGCCACAGAATGGATCATGAGCAAGCTGGAGAATTATCCGCCAGCGCTACAGGCCAAAGCGAAGGCGGCAGCGGCTGCGCGCTCGGACATGTTTCGCAACGCAGTCAGACTAGGCGTGAAGATTTCTTTCGGCACCGATGCCGCTGTTTTTCCACACGGTCAAAACGCACGCGAGTTTAAGGTGATGGTCGACCTCGGGATGCCGCCAATCGACGCGCTGAGATCTGCGACTGCCAATGATGCCGAGCTTTTTGGCATCGCACAAAAAACTGGCACACTGGAAAAAGGGAAATTCGCTGACATCATTGCGATGCCAGGCGATCCGACTGTGGATATTACGCCAACTGAGCGGGTTTTCTTTGTCATGAAAGAGGGAAAAATCATCAGAAATGGACCGCCGACTGTCCATTCCGGCGCTAAAGGGACAGACCCCGCGGACGTGGCGGCTCCTGTGGATTAACGCTCCCGCACGGTAACGCGAGGAAGTTGGTCTTTGACAAGGCGACGATGGCCGCTAACTTTGCCATCCGCCGCCGGGTTGGGCGGCTTAATATTTTGGGCAGGAGACTCGTGTTTCTCGCAAGAGACCGGGTCGATAGAACTGCAATACCAACATGCAAAGAAACCGAAGTAAACGTTATCGCGCAGCAGCGCAACAGGTAGATCGGGCAAGGGCTTACAGTCTCCTTGAGGCTGTCTCGACGCTGAAAAAATTTCCGCCGACAAAGTTTGATCAAACCGTGACAGTCTCGTTCCGGCTTGGTGTTGATCCGAAGCAATCCGATCAGATGGTTCGCGGTACCTGTCCGCTTCCGCATGGCAGCGGCAAACAGGTTCGTGTGCTGGTTTTTGCCGAGGGCGAGGCCGCACAGGCAGCCAGGGAAGCGGGCGCAGAGTTTATTGGGATGAAGGATCTAATCCAGAAATGTCAGGAAGGTTTTCAGGATTTTGATGTCGCGATCGCAACGCCGGCAGCGATGGCTGAGGTCCGGAAGCTGGGGAAGGTGCTCGGGCCACGCGGACTGATGCCGAATCCGCGAACCGGGACCGTAACAGACGACACAGCCAAAGCGGTGCAGGAAGTGAAAGCAGGCCGCGTGGAGTTTAAGCTGGATAAGAACGGCAACGTGGCGGTGCCTGTCGGGAAGTTTTCGTTTGAGGAAAATGCTCTAGTGGAAAACGGAAGCGCAGTAATCGAGGCAGTCGTTCGAGCTCGTCCCGCCACAGCGAAAGGGCGGTACCTTGAAGGCGTAACAATCAGTGCGACCATGTCCCCCGGACTTCGCGTCGATCCAGCGCCGTATTTGAATGTGTAGTCCAAGAGACTCGATACCGAAATAAAAATGAGGCCAGAAAAAACTAGCGTCGTTTTAGATCTTTCCGAGAAATTGAAGCACTCTCCGTTTGTGCTCGTAACCGACTACCAGCGCATGAAGGTCGGCGATTTTAGTGAATTGCGGAACCGGCTGGCGCCAATCGGTGCAGAAGTGCATGTCGTGAAGAACAACTTCCTCAAACGTGCGATGACCGATTCCGGCTTTCCCGATGCGGGCGAGAAACTGACGCGTCAGACAGCCGTTGTTACAGGCGAGAACGATGTGGCGCCCGTGGCCAAAATTTTCAAGACGTTTGCGGCTGAATTCAAAATTGCGACGCTGAAGATTGGCTTTGTTGACCGGGCGATTCTTTCCGCTGCAGAATTGGAAAAATTGGCGGACCTGCCGGCGCGCGAAGTTTTGCAGGCGCAATTGTTGGGGCTGTTCTTGTCTCCAGCAACGCGCCTGGTGCGCATGTTAAACGAACCGGGCTCGGCATTGGCGCGGCTATTGAATGCGAAGGCAGAAAAGGAGGGCGCGGCCGCGCAAGCGATAGCGTAAGATTTAGAAGTATTTCGGCTCGCAATGGCGGGTCGGGAAGTAAAACAAAAACTGTCCGGGCCAGTGGCTATTGGCCTTAATTTTCCGAAAGCTTTCGGAAGCGGCAATTGGAGGAAATAAGAAATGGCAGATACAGATAAATTGGTGGAGCAACTCAGCAGCCTTTCGGTGCTGGAGATTGCTGGGTTAGTCAAGCAACTGGAAGAAAAGTGGGGCGTAAGCGCAGCGGCGCCGGTGGCAGTGGCGGCTGGTCCGGCCGCAGCGGGCGCAGCTGGCGGAGCGGCAGCTCCGGCGGCAGAAGAGAAAACTACCTTTGATGTGATCTTGAAAGAGATGGGCTCGAACAAGATTGCTGTGATCAAGGAGGTTCGTGGTGCGGTGCCGGGACTTGGCTTGGCGGAAGCAAAGGCACTTGTGGAAGGCGCGCCGAAGACAATCAAGGAAGGCGTGTCAAAAGAGGAGGCGGACGAGATCAAGAAAAAGATCGAAGCCGCTGGTGCGAAGGTTGAGATTAAGTAGCCCGAGGACTTGCTAAATCTAGTTTTGCGTTTCTCGCTGTCCGCAATTGAGACGGATGGGGTTTGTAGACCGTCCGCGGAACATTTTTCCTTGCGGAGCAGAAATTTCAGTCTAAGTTTCTTGTCTGTTAGAAGCAGGCAGACCTATTTTTAACCCGGCGCTTAACGGTAAATTACAAGAATGGCAACAGGACAGTGGCAAATTTGACAAGCCACTGTTTTGACGGTATTTTTGTGCCCATCGCCCGCCGCTGGGCCCATAAAAACTTGCCCGTTTCGTTCACGATTGGTGGCGTGGACGTTGCGAGGCCTAACTCTTGGCTAGTGACTTATGTCGGAACGTATTTACTTTGGAAGCATCAAGGAAGGGATCGAACCGCCGAATCTAATTGAGGTTCAGGCCAATTCGTACGTTGATTTTCTTCAGAAAGACGTCCCTTTTTCAAAGCGGAAAAATCAGGGCCTCCAGGCTGTTTTCAAAGAGGTCTTTCCGATCGAGAGCTATGACGAAAAGGTGGTGCTCGATTTCACCCACTATGAAATCGGGGAGCCCAAATTAAGCGCATTAGAGGCGCAGCGCGAGGGGCAGACCTACAGCGCACCCTTGCATGTCACATTCCAATTGCGGGAAGAAAAAGGTACGAAGGAAGAAAAAGTCTATATGGGCGAAATCCCGCTGATGACGCCCCAAGGAACCTTCGTCATTAACGGCGCAGAGCGCGTAGTAGTGAGCCAGTTGCACCGCTCCCC
>JBKPGQ010000085.1:0-3251 GCA_046729455.1 Verrucomicrobiota bacterium | reverse complement strand
GATCTACACCTGACGATTCAAACCGCTCCGGCCGGTGCGCTCGTCGTGTTAGGCGATCACGCGCAGAAGAGTCCGGCTACATTCGAAGATCTCGAACCGCGCAAATACAAGCTGCGCATCATGGCTCCGGGGTATGATCCGCTGGAAACGAACCTCGATTTAAGCAGCAAACGCCCGGTTGACTTGCCCGCGTTTCATCTCGTGCGGAGTAAAGGTGCGCTGCAAATCAAATCTGAGCCAGCTGGCGCGCAGTTTTCGCTCCGAAGCGAAGACGGTCAGCTTACGCGCGAAGGCGTGACACCACAGTCAATTGCTGATCTTCCGACAGGAAAATATTTGCTGATGGCGCATCGGGGCGATTGGTGGATGCAAGACGAAGTCGAAGTACAGCGGGGCGAGACAACGAACAAGTCATTTGCCTTTGTCAGTGCGATCACCAACGTCACGAGCGAGCCGAGCGGTGCCGACATTTTTGTCGACGGAAAATCGCGCGGCCGCACGCCGTTGCGCCTGGACTTACCGTCGCGCCCTCACGAACTAGTGGCGCATCTCGACGGATGGCCTGACGAACAGCAAAGAATTGATGTTGACGCGCAGCGCGAAAACACGGCCCACTTTGTCTTTGCGAATGGCAGCGTCAAGATCACCAGCGCGCCGGGAGGCGCCACCGTCATAGCGAACGGGAAGGAGTTCGGGCAAACACCGCTGGTGATCGAGGAAGTAAAGCCCGGCAATGCAACTTACGAGCTGCGGCTCGCCGGTTACAAAGCGACTTCCGTCAGTGGCAAAGTGGAGCCACAACAGCAGACGTTTTTGGCGGCTCGCCTGGAAAAGAGCGCCGGTCCCGCTTCCGGGCAGCCGTTTACCAATTCGCTAGGGATGAAATTCGTTCCCCTCAGCAACGTTCACATATCGACGTGGGAAACGCGGGTGCAAGATTATCAAGCTTTTTGCCGTGCAACAGGACGGCGTTATGAGCCGGCCGACTTTCCGCAGACAGCAACTCATCCAGTCGTGAAAGTAAACTGGTTCGACGCGATGGCATTTTGCAAATGGCTGACCGACAAGGAGCGTGAGGAGAATTTGATCGAAGATCAACAAGCTTACCGTCTGCCTACCGATCTCGAGTGGAGCTTAGCAGTCGGCCTTGTTAACGAGAGCGGTGCCACGCCACAGGCGCGCGACGGTAAGATTAAGAATGAGTTTCCCTGGGGGAAACAATGGCCGCCGCCCAATGACGGAGGAAATTATTCCTCAGGCTCAGGTCAACGCCGCGGCGCAACGATGCCGGTAGGAAGTTTCAAACCGAATTCGTTAGGCTTGTACGATCTTGGAGGAAACGTGTGGGAATGGTGCGGCGACACTTATAAGGGCGACAGCGTTGTAACTGGACGCGATTGGGGCGTACTGCGCGGCGGTTCTTGGGCGACGAGCAATCGCCTTGAGATGCAAGCCTCGTATCGAAACGTGATCGATCGGAATGATCGCGACGTAATTTACGGATTTCGCTGCGTCCTGGCGACGCAGCCCGAGAACAAGACCGACAATTAGCAATTTCTACCGCCACCGATCGGCGGCATCGACAATTCTAGGCCGCGGATCACGGAACAGTTTGTAAAGCTGCCGCCTCCGGCGGATATGCCGCTATTATGATTTTCGTGCCCTCACTAGGCGGCAGCCGCGGCGGCGCGTTTCCGCGCGGTCGCATCCAGAATGCGTTTGCGCAAACGAAGCGATCTTGGCGTCGCTTCGACGTACTCGTCTGCGTCGACGTATTCGATCGCACGCTCAAGCGTCATCCGCAGCGGCGCTTCAAGCTGAATCCCTTTACCTTCGCCCTGGCTTCGCATGTTCGTGAGGTGCTTTTCCCTGCACGGATTGACTGGCAAATCCTCCAGTCGCGCGTTTTCGCCTACGATCATTCCTTCGTAAACGTCTTCTTGCGGACCAATGAAAAGCCGACCACGCTCCTGAATGCTGTTGAGTGCGTAAGCAGTGCTGACCCCCGATTCCATCGACACCATCACACCGCGACCGCGTCCACCGATTTCACCTTTGAACGGCGCGTATTCGCGAAAAAGATGACTCATTAATCCTTCCCCGCGAGTCAGGTTGACCAGATCGGTCTCGAATCCGATCAAGCCGCGCGTCGGGATGATCGCTTCGATTGATACGCGCGATACGTGATGATCCATGCCAAGGATCTCGCCTTTGCGATTAGCGATCGATTGCAAGATGTCGCCGAGATTTTCATTCGGTAGATCGACGTACAGATTTTCAAGTGGCTCAAGCAAGCTGGCATCCTCAGCGCGGCCAAAAATCACTTCGGGCCGCGAGACCATCAGCTCATAGCCTTCGCGACGCATCTGTTCCACCAGGATGGCGATTTGCATTTCGCCGCGCGCGTTGATCTCAAATGCGCCTGCAGTTTCGGTGTCATTGACCTGAAGCGAAACGTTACCACGCGTTTCACGAACCAGGCGCTCCCGAAGGTGCCGCGCGGTCACAAATTTTCCGTCGCGACCTGCAAACGGCGAATCGTTGACGAGAATGCGCATGCGAATTGTTGGTGGATCGATGTCGACGAATTGAAGCGGCGCGGTCTCCTCGCGATCGGTCAACGTTTCGCCGATGTAAACATCCTCGAGGCCGGTTAGGCCAATGATGTTGCCGGCGGTCGCGTGTTTGATTTCCACCTGCTCCAATCCCTCGTGTGTGAAGAGGGCGGTGACATTAGCTCGTTCGCGGCGGCCATCGCGGTGAATGCAGACAATTGAATCGCCGACGGCGACGCGACCGCTCACAATACGCCCCAGCGCAATTCTCCCAAGGTAATCGCTGTAATCGAGGTTCGATACGAGCATTTGGAAAAATGGCTCGCTTGAAATTTTCGGCGGCGGCACATGTTGCACGATTGCTTCAAAGAGCGGCGTCATGTCTTGGTTATTTTCGTGCAGCTCGCGCATGGCAAAGCCGTCCTTTGCGCTGGCGTAGACGATTGGGAAATCAAGTTGCTCGTCGGTCGCCTTCAGTTCGACAAAAAGATCGAAGACGATGTCGAGGACCTTGTGTGGGCGCGCATTTTCCCTGTCGATTTTGTTAATAACGACGACGGGCTTGAGTTTGTGCTCCAGCGCCTTGCGCAAAACAAAGCGCGTCTGCGCCTGCGGCCCGTCATGGGCATCGACGACTAACAAGACGCCATCGACCATTTTCATGATCCGCTCGACTTCGCCGCCGAAATCGGCGTG
>JBKPGQ010000084.1:0-1557 GCA_046729455.1 Verrucomicrobiota bacterium | reverse complement strand
CGGCGGTTGATCGAGATTGTACGGTGGGCTCACATAATCTGTCGTGTCGCGGTGCTCAAGCGTGACATTTAACTGCATTGCCTTGCCATTGCGCTCAATTCGAAAAGGAACAACATCGCCCGCGTACGCATGGGCCGTCAGCAAATTTGTGAACTCGATTTTGCCGTAGAGCGGGTCCACGTAGTTGCCATTTTGATCGATTTCATTGTTCGCGACTGCAGTCACGATATCGCCGACCTGGAGTCCCGCTTTCATTGCTGGCGTACCGGGCTCCACGTTCGTCACATAAACGCCATTCTTGCCTTTTTCTCCGGCGAACTCACGCAGCGCGGGATCGCGCGTCGGAAAAAATGAGAAGCCGGCAGAAGGAAAGCCTCGGTAATTCTGGCTTTCAGCATCCTTTAGAAAATGCGTGATGACGGGCGCAGGGATTGCATCGAGTAGCTGTGAGCGCGAATCGTAGCGCAGTAGCAAGCCAGCAAGCTTGTTCTTCTTAACCAGTGGCACCGTATAGCTATTCTCCCGGTACTGCATCGGGATGCTGATGCGGTACGTGAGGAATTCCCCAATGTCGATTGGGTACGGCATCATTTGCACTGTCGTCACCAAGCCTTCCGTCGCGAGCAATGCACCGGTCGGCTCCAATTGCCACGCAGCCAGCCGGTCGCCCACTACTGTGTCTGGCGCGATTTCGAGCGGAGTGATTCCGTCGAGAAATGTTTTTTCCGCGGGTTGGAGCAGCGCGAGATTGGCTTCGTAATCAATCACCTCGACTGTGGCCGCGGTTTTTTCACCAGACTCGGCACGCTCGAGCTCAACATAATTTTGGTTTGCAACCAGGTCCGCGGTCACAAGGACGCGGCCTTTAGATAGAACTGCGCCAAGCGCGCGCTTTGAAAACGGCGCTTTCTTTTGCCACGGTCGAAAGTAATCATAGGACTGTCCGGTCACGTTTACGCGGACCAGCGCCAGCTGTTTTTGCTTGCTCAGAACGGAAGGTACGGCGGATTCCTTTTTCCCCAGTGCTCCACTGACTGTGAAAAGGATGAGCCCGAAAGCGATAAGACAATTCCTGGTCATCTTTAGATCTTATTTGCCTGTTCCGTTCCTTTTGACGCCGGTTGTTCCTCGAGATTTTGCTCCTTCAACACGTTGTAGCGCGTCTTGATTCGTTCGCGTGCGGCTTCGACCTGACTTCGATTAAGGACCAGCGGAGGTCCGTCACCAATCATTCGAATAACCAACTGCTCCGGCGATTCGGCAAAAGCGTTCGCCAATTCGTCAAGCGTCCGAATTTTCTTGCCGTTCACTTCGTCGACAATTCCGCCGCGATACGGCGCTAGATAGGTGTTTATCGGATCTGGCAGGATGTTGGCCAGCACAATGACATCCGGATGCTGAAGATAAAGCTGGTCCTGAACGAAATATTCGAAGAAATGGCGGACGCGCAGGTCGGCTGTCCGATATGCCTCCAGCATGTCCAGGTTCAACGGTTGAAAGAGCAGACCGCCGTAAAGGACGTAGCGCGGCCGCACATCGTAACTGTGGCCCAGGATT
>JBKPGQ010000083.1:0-12959 GCA_046729455.1 Verrucomicrobiota bacterium | reverse complement strand
CTACGGCCCGACTCTACCCGGCGGCTGGCAGCTGGTGGCTGCAGCCGACTTCACTGGCGACGGCGGCCCGGACTATCTGCTTTATAAAGCCAGTACCCGGCAAACATGGATATACTATCTCAACAACAACGTTTACATCGGCTCAGCATCCGGCCCAACTCTTCCCATTGGATGGAGTCTGGTCGCGCCCTAAGCGAACTCGTTCGCACCCTGGCTTTAAACGCTAATTGTTCACGTTTTTCACCGAACAACTTTCAGCATTGAGGGCCACGCCACCGTCCGACCCATGTGCTCCAGCCGTAAAAGCCCAGCGGCTCCAAATAACCGGCTGTGGTTAGCGCATCCACGTCGGCTCGACTGGGAGTGATCTTTACGTTGGCATTAGTGCCGTAATAATCGTCAATGACCATCCAACATCTGTCTGTAAATCTGTCGCCGTAGCACTCGATGTCGCGCCGCTTGGCTGCGTCGGCGTCAAGAATCAGGAGACCAATTTTGTCTGTACCCAGCATCTCATTGACTGCGGAGATTGTTGCCGGGTCGAAGGAACGGCCCTTGATAGTATTGACCAACTCCGATACACGCTGCCTGGCAAGGTTCCGTTCCAAGTCGCGGAAAATGTTGCGCGTACCGAGCCGCTTGTGTTTGACACTGCCGCCCGGTTCGATGGCAATGAGCTTCTTCCGCGTTCCCGAATCGCGCACACCGAATGCCGCAGCAACGGTGGCTCCACCGACGAAGGCGCCAATCTCGAGAATGTTGCCGGAGCAAATTTTTGCGAAGTGGTAAATGAGAATCAGCACGTCCAAATGCAACATGGAATATTTGTCGCGGATTTTGAGCAGCTTCGAATGAATCGGCTCGTGCCGATACTCCATAAGTGTATGCATCAGGTTCAAGCACTCGTTGAATTGATTGCTGGTTTGTGATTGAACCAGCGATTTCGCGAGCGCAGTCGAGCGCGCTCGACAATGTTGGCCCATCACCACGAGATCGCGCTCGACGCCATCGAGCTGCGCGACACCAGGGAAAAATCCCCAGCGTTCAAAGCCGAGACGTTGAAATAATTTCAAGCTCGGTTCGTTATGCCCGAAGATGAGACCGACTAGGGCCGCGATACCCAGCGATGGTGCGCGGGCGATTGCCTGTTCCAACAATCGTTGCCCGACACCGCGACGCCGGAATTTTTCATCGACGTAAACACTGATCTCGACTGTGCCGCGATATGCAGCACGCGGTAGGAATTTTTTGAAATCGAGCCAGCCAATCACACGACCTTCCGATTCCGCAACCCAGAAAGGATATTGCTCTGACGAATGTTCGCGGAACCATGGCAACCGCGCTTCGACCGTCGTTGGCTCGAGCTCGGCTGTCACCATGCGTGTCGGAACAGTGTCGTTATAAATCTGGACGATGGCCGGCAGGTCAGCCTCAACAGCATCACGAATGATCATTCCGTACGGGATACAGTTTGGCGCCGCGAGCAAGCTAGACAGCGCAGTCCGTATTCAACGTTCACGGCTTACGTTTCTTGATCGGGCTCCGCTTTGCGGCGGGAGATTTCGTCGGCGTAGGCGTCGAATCAGTTGAGGTCGTCGCTACTGGGCTGGGAACGGGAAATGCAAATGTCGGAGACGGTGAAGCAGAAGCGGTCGTCGATACGCCTGATGGAGAAGACGCGGTTGCACTCGGCGACGACAGGGGACTCGACACCGGACTGGGCGTAGGTGAAGGCGGGATGATATTTTCCCAGTGATGCAACGGTACGCTCGCACCGCCGATTTCTTTGACAAGCGTTTCGCAGCGCGCCTGAAGCTTTTCCAAATCTGGAGGACCAAACGGTTTGTCAGCGGTTTCGGGAAAGATCAGATAAGTCACCTTGAGATCGCTTACGGGACGATTGTACGGCGTCGAGAGCGTGTTGATCTCTTTTGTAATACGCAATGATGCCTCCCCGACTTTGTCGTTAGGACCTATATCACCGACGAGGGCCGGATAAATCGAGTCGCCGAAAATGACGAGCGCGTAGTCACCGGGTTTAACCGGATCGCTGCCATGCATAAATGCACCCGGCACTACAATAAAGGGGTCGGTCGCACCGATCAGGAAACTGTATTTTTTTAACGTGCCGATTTCCGCGCGTAATTGCGCGATCACGTTGCGCAGATCACGTTTGCGGGCCGGATTCGTAGTGGGAAGCGCAAACTCAGCTTCCGCACGCTTCAATCCGTCTTCGGTAGTTGCGAGATATGGATTAGGCTCGGGCGTTTTCTTGGGCCAGCGATAACTGGTGGACGGCTTGAAATTTGCAGGTGTGCCCGTGCTAATGGGCATCCGATCTGCATCGGAGCCGTCAGCATCTACATCCATATCGCCCTGAAGCTGGAGCGCTTTTCGGTGCGTCTGCGGATGGTGAAGGTGCAAGACCGGTTGGCAATCGAAAAAATTATGCCGCGAGAGAAGTACATCGAGGCGAGCGAGGTTTTCGCGTAGCATTCTGACTTTCGCATCGTAGAGCTGAGCGTAGAGCGGCGAAACCGGATTGGGCTGTAGCATCGTCGCTAATCCGGGCAATAGCGTCGGTAGTTGGGGACTGATCTTGGCCAGCTCTTCAATGGTCTTGTTTGGCGAAGGCACTCGTGCCTGCAATTTGAGGTCGAGCACATAGCTGTCTGGCTCGGCGCGCTCGGTCGTTGCATCGGCGCCGGGTATCGTCTCGACCGTTGAATGAAGTGTGATCCCGTTGAACAATTTCGCGGTGTCCAGTTTTCCAGTGATGAGAGGCGGCCGCGTCGGGCTGGGCGTCGGTGTCGTGATGACTTCCAATGGCGCAGCATGCTGCAGCCGTTCGAGTGAGATCCAGCGATAAACAATCGCGGCGAAAAGCGCGCTGAATATCACCAGCATCAGCCGTCGCCACGTCCGCAGACGAATTCTTCGCACGCGATTACTTTTTCACCCAGGCGACAATAGCCGCGATGACCCCGATCACGCTTAGGATCGACATCATCCCTGCAGGCATGACCCTTCCGGTTCGTATGAATTTGGGAGCGAACTGCGCAGCGAGCAAAAGCGAGATAATGAATGCGGTTGCTAACCCGATTGCACGATGTTCGGGCAGGAGGAAAGCAGCTACAAGCAGCAGTACGCCGGTGATTGATCCGGCAATGATCGACGCAACGCTGCCCGCTTTGACGTAACCGACAACGCCGCCGGCGATCGTAAGAACGCCGAAAACCAAAAAATAAATTCTCGCTGCTTCCATTTAACTAACGCTGGCGCATTGGTAAGCTAACAGTTTTGCGCTGTCCAGTGGTGGTTGTAACGGAATCGATCGATTTCAGTCTGATCGTGACCAGCTCATTCGTTCGACCGGACCTCCCGGTCACGGCTATAGTGGGCACCGGCTCGCGTCGTTGTAAAATTCGATCTGCCGCCCCCCGAGGCGGTGTATCACGCGCCAGCCGTGACTTGTTGCAAACCCTCTGACCTCCGCCTCGGACATTTCTCGAAGAATTCGCAGCTCCGCAGGTTGTGTCACCAGGTACTCGGGCCTGATCGACAGCATCTTTGCGATCTTCGTGGCTAGAGCTGTCAGATGCTCCTGCATGGCCATTCCGTTTAACGGCTCGCTGCGCGATCCACGGGTCTGGCAATTTTTTTCGCAGGCAGGCGTGGCGGTCGTTTCCGTTTTCGATTTAGAACCTGGGCCAGCGCACGATGCGCCTTTCGGCTGGGGGATGGACCGCGCGCGCTCGGTTTTTCCATATTGGAAAGAAATTGAACCATGAGATCGGAAATTGCGAATAGGCCTTCTTGCGCAACTGGCGCGGCCACTCTGATTGGCTAAATTTTATGAATGGTTTCGGAAACGATCGAGTTACGCGGGCATATTATTGATTCTCTCATTTTGCCTAAGGTTCTGGATCAGATTCTGACTCACGGCGCGAATTTCAAGATCGGCGAGATCAAGATTGGCGAAAGACGCGCGGACCAGAGCTTCGCGCGGATTGAAGTGTCCGCCGAAACAAGCGAAGCGCTTGACGAACTGGTGCTGCGTCTTCGCCAGCACGGAGCCGAAGTGATTGAACGTGCGAATGTGCAACTTGCCAGTGCGCCTGCGGACGGAGTTTTCCCCAGCGATTTCTACGTGACAACTAATCAACAGACGTATGTCCGGTTCGGCGGTAAGGAAATCGAGGTGCAGCCCGCAATGATTAACAGCGCGATTGCGCTTGATCGAAAAAAAGAATCCGCCCGTGCGGTCAAGTTTTTCGATGTTGAGAAGGGAGACGAAATTGTGGTCGGTCATCAAGGGGTCCGCGTCGTGCCCGTCCAGCGTTCAACGACGCACACCGATATCTTTCAATTCATTAATACGATTATCGATGCCGACGAACCAAAGTCCGCCATCATTCGCGAACTGAGTGAGGAGTTACGGCGCGCACATACAGCGAAAGGTAAAATCGCGGTGGTCGCCGGTCCCTCAATTGTACGCACCGGCGCAGGCCACCATTTGGTCCGTCTCATTGAAGCCGGTTATGTCAATCGCCTTTTCGCCGGGAACTCATTTGCCGCGTACGATGTGGAACGGGCTCTGTACGGTACCTCGCTGGGAATGGATCCCGATCTGGCCTTTGCGCGAGGTGGACATGAGAACCATCTGCGCGCCATCAATACCATTCGCGAGGCTGGCGGAATTTCCGCTGCCGTGCGACAAAAAATCCTCACCCGAGGCGTCATGCACGCCTGCGTCCGCCACGATGTGGATATTGTAATGACTGGCGCGATTCGCGACGAGGGACCGATTCCTGGAGTAACGACGGATGTAATTGAAGCTCAAAAAGTCATGCGCCAAAAGCTCGCTGATGTGACTCACGTGATGCTGCTGGCGACAGTTCAGCATTCGCTTGCAGTGGCCAGCATGCTCGCGCCTTCGGCAAAAACAGTATGCGTCGATATTGACCCCGCAGCCGTGGAGCGCGCGGTCGAACGCCAGCCCTTGCAATCACTCGGTCTGGTCACAGATGTCGAACCGTTTCTGCGAGAGCTCGCCGATTATCTTAGTGAGGCCCGCGTTCGCGAGTAAGTTTGGGGTCCTATGCGCGAGCTGCTCCTCTGTCCGCCGGATTATTACGGCATCGAGTACGAGATCAATCCTTGGATGAACCGCGCCCGCGGCGCCGAGGCAGCCCTGGCGCAAAAGCAGTGGAAACAATTGCATGCGCGACTTTCGAATCTCGATTGTGAGGTTCATTTGATTTCGCCCCAGCCGGGACTTCCCGATATGGTTTTCACGGCCAACGCTGGACTGACGGTTGGTCACAAATTCATCCCCAGTAATTTTCGCCACAAGGAGCGCGCAGGCGAGCAGCCGTTCTTCGCTAAATGGATGGAACAACGCGGTTATGAAGTGAATTGGTTGCCAGAGAATCTTTATTTCGAGGGCGAGGGCGACGCGCTTTTTGGCGGCGATGCACTCTTCTGCGGTTACAAATTTCGTTCCGATATTCAATCTCATCGCGCCATAGCGGACCTCCTTGGCTGTCTCGTAATCTCAGTGGAATTGGTCGATCCGCGTTTTTATCATCTCGACACCTGCTTTTGCCCACTGCCGGACGGCTCCGCGTTTTGGTTTTCGTCTGCGTTCGATGAATATGGCCAACGCGCAATTCGCGAACATGTCGCCGGATTGATCGACGTTTTGCCAGAGGAAGCAATGCACTTTTCATGCAACGCGGTCGTCATCGAGCGGGATATTGTCCTGCCCGAAGGCGCGCCGCGGCTCGTCGCGACTTTGCAAGACCGCGGTTATCGCTGCCACGAACTGCCGATGAGCGAATTCATCAAGGCCGGCGGGGCTTGCAAATGTCTCACCATGTTTATGCCGCAGCGCCAGGCGGTGCCTTAATTGGAGCGTTGGAGTAGTGAGCAATAAGTTGAAGCACTCCGCGCTGCCGCGTTCTATCGCCCCGTTTACCGGATCCTTTCGCGCTTCGCTCGGAGTGCTCTTTCGATCTTAACAAGCGGTAAGCAATTCATCACATCCGCTTTGGTCAGCCAGCCTTTACGCGCGATCCCGATTCCGAACCACAAATCCTGCAGTCGCTCCGTGCGATGCGCGTCCGGATTGATCACACATTTAACGCCCTTTTGTTTCGCCAATGGCCACCACCGCCAGTCGAGATCGAGGCGTTTTGGCGCAGCGTTGAGCTCGATCCATGTTCCGGTGCGCGCCGCTGCATCGAGGATTTTCGGGATATCGATTTGATAGGGATCTCGTTTCAAGAGCAATCGGCCAGTTGGATGCGCCAGCATCGTAACGAAGGGATTCTCGATCGCCCGGATCACGCGGCGGGTCATGTCCGCCTCACTTAAATTGAAAACCGAATGAACAGACGCAACTACGTAATCGAGCTCTGAAAGAATTTCGTTTGAAAAATCAAGCGAACCGTCGCGCAATATGTCGCATTCCGCGCCCGCAAAAAGCCGAAAGCCGCGCAGCTTCTTATTCAGTGTCCGAATGCTGGCGATTTGGAAGCGCAGCTTCGCTTCGTCGATTCCATGTGCCTGAGTCGAGCTATGGCTATGGTCTGCGATTCCGAGGTACTCGAGTCCCAGCTCTTGTGCAGCTTCCGCCATCTCTTCGATCGAGCTGTGCCCGTCGCTTGCAGTCGTATGACAATGAAATGCGCCGCGTAAGTTTTCCTTCTCAATTAATTCTGGCAGCGAATGGTTCTCGGCAGCTTCGAATTCCCCCCAATTCTCACGTAACTCCGGCGGAATAAAATCGAGATCGACTGCACGATAAACGCCAGCCTCATCGTGCACCTTTGGAATTTTTTTTACTGGTCTTCTCTTTTTCGCTTTCGGATCGGCCGGGAGCGGAGCGAGCCGATATTCGTTAAGTGTCCAGCCACGCTGAAGCGCCCGGCTGCGTAATTCGATGTTGTGTTCCTTGTTTCCGGTGAAATAAGCGAGCGCGAAAGGATATTCCGTCGTACTCACCACTCGCAGGTCGCACTGCACTCCCGATCGCAGTCGCACGCTCGATTTGGTGGGCCCTTGCGCAATAATCGATTCCACGAGCGGATGGGAAACGAAGAATTTCGTGATGCTCTCGGATTTCTTTGTCGCCACCAAAAGATCCAGATCGTGTACGATTTCTTTTCTCCGCCGATAACTTCCAGCCAGATTGACCTGCAAAGCGTCGTCGTGTGCAGCCAGATCCGATCGCAATGTTTCCGCTTCCGCTGCGATCTGTCCGAATTGAAATGAACCGGCGTGCGCTGCGCGTTTTGCGATGATGTCACAAAGCTTTTGCTGGGTTGTTTCGCCAAAACCGGGCAATTCAGCGACACGCCCGGTTTCGCAAGCCTTTTGCAGCTGCTCGATGGAACTGATTTGAAGTTTGTCGTAGAGAGCCTTGATCTTCTTGGCGCCAAGCCCGGGCAGTGAAAACAATTCGAGAATTCCGGAGGGGAATTCCGCGCTCAGTTCTTCGAGGTATTTCAACGATCCAGCTGTCGCGAGTTCCTTGATCTTAAGCGCGATACTCTTCCCGATTCCAGGAATTTTCGAAAGCGCTTCTTCATCCTGAAAGTTGGTGACATTCCCTCCAAATGTTTCGATCGCACGCGCGGCATTCGTATAAGCCCGGATTTTGAAAGGGTTTTCGTTCTTCAATTCGAGCAGCGTCGCAATTTGCTCCAGCACGCCAGTGATTTCCTCTTTCGTCATCAACAAGACCGTTAACCCAGATCGCCGCGTCGTCGATAGTTGAGGGTTGCGCGGGGCCAGCGTTAGACGTCAGCGCCCGTTGCAACAGCTTTTGACCTTCACATTCCGCTAGGCCTCCGGACCAATGACCAGATGAATCACGCCGTTAGGGGCGGAAATGAAGAAGCCATTGAAGTCCTCGCTTAGTTGCTCTACCTCATCGCGCCGCGTCACACCATGCACTTTCAAAAATGATGCAGCGGCTTCGGTGTCATTTGTCTCCAACTCCAGCCAGATGTCCGGATGACTCAGGTTCGGGACCTTGTCGATCCAGAGCCGGTTCGGGCCGAAATGGAAAATACAGCCGTCCTTTTCTTCTTCGATTAAAGGCAGTCCAAGTGTGTCGCGATAAAAGGACACCGTCTGATCATAGGTGTGGCTGGGACATTTGATCGCGATGTTCGCTCCGCCGGAGAATTGCGGGCCTTCGAGCTTTGCAACCATCGCGCTGGAACAATAAACTTAATCTTCCTTGCCGCCCGGTTCGGTCATTTTGACCGGATCGAGCGCCCGCTCTAGTTCTCTTTCGGACAAGACCTTTTTCTCGCGGGCAATTTCGCGCACAGTGCGACCGGTTCTTGCGCTCTCCTTCGCGATTTCAGCCGCACGATCATAGCCGATTTTGGGCGCTAGACTGGTCACCATTGCCATAGAAAGCTCCACTAACTCGCGGCAACGCTCTTCATTGGCCACGATGCCGCGCACACATTTTTCGCAGAAAACATCGACTACGTTTGCCAGCAGCCGGATCGACTCGAGGAGATCATGCGCCATAACCGGCATCATCACGTTAAGTTCGAAATTTCCGTTTGCGCCGGCCCACGTAATGGTTGTGTCGTTGCCGATCACTTGCGCACACACCATCATTACCGATTCGCACATCACGGGGTTCACCTTGCCCGGCATGATTGAACTGCCAGGTTGCGTCGCGGGGAGTTGGATCTCCCCAATTCCGCAACGAGGACCGCTGCCCAGCAAGCGAATGTCGTTTGCAATCTTAAATAAACTGACCGCGATTGTTTTTAGCTGGCCGCTTGCTTCTACAACTGCGTCCTTTCCCCCTTGCGCTTCAAAATGGTTTCTTGCCTCGCAAAACGCGATGCCCGTGCGCTGCTCCAAGTGCCGCAGGATTTTCGCAGGCAAATCCTTGTGCCGATTCAAGCCTGTGCCCACTGCGGTGCCGCCGAGTGGAATCTCACGCAACGCTTCAATTGATTTCTGCGCCCGCTCCTTCGCATAGGCAACTTGTTGCGCGTAACCGGAGAATTCCTGTCCCAGCCGGATCGGCGTCGCATCCATCAGATGGGTCCGGCCAATCTTGATAATGTGCCAGAATTCTCTCGCCTTCGCTTCGAGCGCCGTGTGCAGTTTTTCGAGAGCCGGGATGAGACAATTCTTTAGTTGTTCGGCAGCGCTGATATGGATCGCGGACGGAATCACATCGTTGCTCGACTGCCCCATATTGACGTGATCGTTCGGATGCACATGCTCCCGCGAACCGATCGGTTTGCCCGCCAGTTGCGCGGAACGATTGGCGATGACTTCGTTGGCGTTGGTGTTTGTGCTCGTGCCCGAACCGGTCTGGAAAATGTCGAGCGGAAAATGGTCGTCGAGTTTTCCTTCAACAACTTCTTCAGCCGCCTGGACGATCAGCGCGGAACGCTCCGCATCGAGCAAGCCGAGATCGTGATTTGCTTGCGCGGCGGCCCATTTGATCAAGCCAAGAGCGCGAATGAACGGCCGTGAAAACCGATAACCGCTCACCGGAAAATTTAGCACTGCGCGGTGTGTCGAAGCGCCATGGAGAGCAGACGCTGGGAGCGTCATCTCGCCCATGGAATCTTTTTCTGTTCGGGTCGGCTTCTCCGTCATGCCGAACGATATGCGCCAACACTATAGCTCGCTCTTTGCAGGCTCCGACGTTTGTCGCGACCAAGCGGATGCGTCTTCTGAAAAACCGTGATGAACATCGGCGGTATGTTTTGCAGGAAGTACTCTGACTTGGCGTGCTCGAACAGGGTGGCGTGCTGTTTCAATTCGTTCGTCACTTGATAGATGATGAAACTGCCGCCAGGCGCCAGCGCATCATATGTTTTTTGCAGGAGTGCGCGTTTCTTCTCAATCTTAAGAATGCTGAATGGAATACCCGAAAGAATATAGTCACAGGAATCGATGCGGCGACGCTGCAGTTCATGTGGCAACGACGCTGCATCGCCATGAATCACACGCACACGCCGGTCGCCAGCAAACTGGCGCTCCAGATCCCGCGCGAACGCTCGGTCCAACTCGAACAAAAGCAGATGTGAATCCGGACACATCCGTCGTGCAATCTCGCGCGAATGTACTCCTTCGCCCGGCCCATACTCGGCGATCACACGTGGCTGGCTAAAATCCATCTTGCTGGCGACACGTTCCACCAGTGCCTTGGAACTGGGGACGATTGATGCAATCTGAAACGGTCGTTTCAAAAACTGCTTGAAAAACAGGGCGCTCACGAGACGCGAACAGTCGCCTTGCACATCGAAGTTGTCCAGTCACGAAGTGGCGCCACGAACCTTTTGGAATTTGCGCTTTCCACTGCTCATAGCCGGGATCACTCTCGCGAGGCATCTTCGGATAACGCAATTCGTAGGCGCTTCCAAGCGGGCTACGCAAATATGCGACCAATCCTTGATCTGCCTTGTATGCTCCGTCTCCACCTCCCTGAATGGATAGTATTTGCCTCTTCATGATCGCGCGCGTTTCGAACGACGCGTTACTGCGCGTCTTCTCAACGAACCTCCTACAGTCCGAACACTAGCCTTACGATCTCCGGAGAATTGTAAATGAGGAGGCGCTACATGACACTACGCGAACCGAGCCCGTCGAATCTCAGAAGCCTTTTTGATTTATGCGCGACACAATTCCAGCAGCAATCAAACGGCGCTTCAGCACCGAGCTAATCTTGATCGTTGTCTTCGGCACCTTAGCACTGTTCGTCCACGTGCTAACGAACGGGCGCTACGGTTATTTTCGCGACGAGCTCTATTACGTCGCCTGCAGCCGGCATCTCGCTTTCGGATACGTGGACCAACCTCCGCTGTCGATTCTGCTCCTGCACCTGAGCCAGGTTCTGTTAGGCGACTCATTGTTTGCGATTCGTCTTCTCCCGGCGCTAGCGGGCGCGGCGACGGTTGCAATCACCGGTTTGATCGCGCGTGAACTTGGCGGACGTGGGTGGGCGATTACGCTCGGTTGCGCTGGTTCGTTGTGTGCGCTGTTCAATCTGGCTGTTGGCAATTTTTTCTCCATGAACGCGTTTGAGCCGCTGTTCTGGATGGGGTGCGTTTATCTGCTGGTCCGGATTATCAACGGTGGCTCGCCAACCCTTTGGCTTTGGTTCGGCGTTCTCATTGGACTCGGCCTCGAAAACAAACATTCCACGGCGTTTTTCGCCGCTGGTATCTTCGTCGCTCTGCTGCTGACGCCGGAGCGTCGCCATTTCGCTAAGAAATGGATCTGGTTCGGTGGCCTGATCGCATTCGCTATCGCGTTGCCGAACCTTCTATGGCAGCTGCAAAATCATTGGCCCACGTACGAGCTATTGAGCAACGTTGCTAGCAGCGACAAAAACGTCGCTCTAAGCCCGGCACAATTCATTTTACAGCAGATTGTTTTCATGAATCCGGGAACGCTTCCGCTATGGTTGTCCGGCCTAATCTGGTCGTTTGGTTCGCGAGACGGCAGGCGCTATAGGGCGCTTGGAATCATATACCTCGTCATGCTCGCCGAGTTCATCATTTTGCACGGCAAGAGCTACTACCTCGCGCCCGCGTATCCGATGCTCGTTGCAGCTGGAGGGGTGGCTGTAGAGCGCGTTTTCGCTAACCGATTGAGATGGCTCAAACCAGTATTGCTCATCCTCATCCTCGCGACCGGCGTGCTATTTGCGCCATTGGGGGTGCCGATTTTGCCGCCCGCCAAACTGGTCGCGTACATGCGAGCAATCGGCCTGCAACTGCCGCGCACTGAAACATCGCATACAGCTCAGCTGCCGCAGATTTTCGCAGATCAATTTGGCTGGGAGGAAATGGCCGCATCGGTGGGGCACGTTTATAATCACCTGCGGCCCGAAGATAAGAAACGCGCTGCCATCTTCTGCCAAAATTACGGCGAGGCTGGAGCACTCGATTTCTTTGGTCCCAAGTTTGGGCTGCCACAGACGATCTCCGGGCATCAGAATTATTTTCTCTGGGGGCCGCGGGATTGGACTGGCGAAGTTGTTTTGGTGCTCGACACGCACGACGACGATGAGCGCGAGCAATTCGCTTCAGTCGAAGATTTGGGCCAAATCGTGAGCAGCCCCTGGGCGATGCCTTTTGAACGACGGACGCATATTTATCTTTGCCACGATTTGAAAGCGAACGTGCGAGAGTTCTGGCCCCGCGTAAAAAAGTGGCTGTGACGCATTCGAGTTAATTTCGAACGGCGTTTATCCCCTGCCGCACGATCAGGTCGATCAGTTGCGGATCCGGCAAACCGGCTTTTCCCCGCCGCGCGAATTACCGATTTTGAATTTGGCGCAAAAGCGCAACATCGCTGCGGATCGTGGCCCGTACTCGTTGTCGCAACAGCGATATCAAATTTTTTTTGAATCCACGCATGGCCGTGGACGCATCTCATTTCAAAAATCGGACCACGCACCAGATGATTACAACCTCACTCATTCCAAATCAGCCGATGCAAACGTCAGCCGGAAATGGATCAACTCCTTTGATTCGGCTCACCGGTGTCAGAAAGATTTTCCTTACCGACGAGGTGGAGACACATGCGGTTTCGGGAGTTCATCTCGACATCCACGACGGCGAATACGTTTCCATCGCGGGCCCTTCAGGCTGCGGCAAGACGACGTTGTTGTCGATCCTGGGGCTGCTCGATACGCCTTCGGCCGGAAGTTACGCGCTAAAGGGCACAGAGGTCGCGAACCTCTCATTTGCCGATCGGGCGCGGATTCGCAATCGCGAGATCGGTTTTATTTTCCAGAGTTTTAATTTAATCGGCGATCTGACAGTTTATGAAAACGTCGAGCTGCCGCTTACATACCGCGGATTGAGCGCGATCCAGCGTAAAACTGCTGTCATTGACGCGCTTGAGCGCGTGGGCATGGCGCATCGCGCTAAACACTTGCCCAGTCAGCTCTC
>JBKPGQ010000082.1:0-5030 GCA_046729455.1 Verrucomicrobiota bacterium | reverse complement strand
CGCCATCGCCCCGCTGCCGAAGTCGCCAACCAAAGACTTTTTCGTAGAACTCAGATGCGCGACGAACGTCGAGGGCAGGAATCTCGATGTAACAGATTTCCCGTGTGCGTTTTTATGAGGCATATCAATTTTCCTTCGCCGAACGAGGAATTAGGCGGGATAATTCCGTCTAATCCGTCGCATCGCTACGTCAGCGCAATGCACTGAAAGGAGCTCACGACGTCGTCTGGGCCTTTTTCGGCAAAGAAGCTTTCGTAATAGCCCGGGCCGAGATCCCAATAAGGTCCTTTGTAATAGTCGTCCCGATAAAATCGCCACACTCCGCTCACGACGATGAGACAACTGATGCGGTCGTTCCAAAAATCGCCGACGTAATGGAAACTCAAATTGGTGCGGGCGTAGGCGCCTTTGAATCCAACGTGATCGTAAAGCACGATTTCCGGCAGGCGAGTTGACTGCGTCACAAGCGGTACGGGCTCTTTCCCAGCCGCAGAAGCGTGATAACTCAGCGGACCAATCTTCCATTTCATGTCGATGACGCAGCCGTTATCCGGCGACAATTCAGTTTTGGGTATTCGTGGCATAGGCGTGTACGGCGGTAGTTTTTGCAATTTGATCAAATGAAATCCATGCTGTCGAGCAAAGAGATTTGACGAAGATTCCCGGGATTACGTGGGTCAAGCGGCCCGGGATGAACAGCTCTTCGATTCGCGCTCACTGATTTTTTGCCCGCCCAATCACGCCACAGGCAACGCGCGCGCCGGAATCACCAGCAGGCTGGGATTTGAGATCGTCCGCCTTGGCGTGCACCACAACGGAACGTCCGATTACAGACCGTTCGTCGTTGGTCAGCGAGATTTGATGGTCCACATATTCCAGCGTCGCTTTGCCTGAGGCGCCTGCTTCTACATTTCCCATATCGCCCACATGTCGTTCGGTTGCGTCAGGTGCTGCATGCGGTTTGTGGGTCGGATTAAAATGAGCACCAGCCGAACTCGCATCGGCTGCGCTGCAATCGCCGAACTCATGCACATGGAAACCATGATTGCCAGGAGTCAGGCCGGTGATTTCCGCCCGGACCTGCACCCCATCGGCCACTTCTGTGAAGGTCACATTACCGCTGACTTTGCTGCCTGCAGTGGGATGAAGCACCGCAACGGCTTTCAGTGGCGCCGATGGTTTTTCTGCTGGCGTTTGAGACTGCGCGCTGAGGCCGGCTGCAAATAAAAATATCAGCGCAATGACTGAAGGTTGGAAGGAATTCATAACAGCATCTCTATTTCGCAAGGCCCGATAAGTCCAGCCGCATCAAAGGCGTGAAAACCTGTAGTGAGCTTGCGCCGCAAACCGTGAGTAAAGATTGGAGGTAGGGATGGTTCACCTGAACCGCCTAGACGATTGCGGTCAATCGGCCCTGCCTATCGTCCGCAAATAAATCTCCACCAAGCGCTGCGCTTGCGCGCGCAGATCGAAGTTTTTTCGAACAATCTCGGCGCCGTTGCGTGCGATCCGCGAAAGGAACCCGGGGTCTTGCGTCGCATCGAGAAGCGCGGCTGCCAATTTTTCATGATCACGTTCAGGCACGAGCACGCCAGAAACGCCGTTCTGGATTGCTTCGGGAATGCCTCCATGATCGGTGGCAAACACTGGGAGGCCGCTGGCCATTGCTTCCAACATCGAATTTGGGATGCCTTCCTGATTTCCGTCATGGCCCCTCTGGCTCGGATGTAAAAAAATATGCGACCCATAATAGATTTCGCGAAGTTGCTCCTGCGAAATGAAACCTGTGAATGAAACGCGACGGTCGATATTTAGTTCACGCGCCAAATTCTGAAGTTGGCCGAGCAACGGTCCTTCTCCAGCAATCGTTAGATTCGCATTTGGATGTCGACGCTGGAAAAGTGCAAAAGCGCGTAGTGTGACTGGCAGACCTTTCTTTTCAATCAAGCGACCAGCCTGGACGGCTCGCCATTCGGTCGCCGCGGTGACGAAGTTTCGTTCACGAAAAGGAAATTCGTCCAGCGGGATCCCGGTTCGCTGGATCTCGATTCTTTTTTCGTCGCAACCGAGATCAATGACCGCGCGTCGCAGCGACTCGGAGCGAACCAGGACCAGCTTTACTGCGTCGAGCATTTCCCGCGTGGCTTCGCGATAAGCCGGCTTGTTCATATCAACGGTCACATCGGCGCCATGAAAAGAAACGATAGACGGTTTGTTCCACGACCGAATCAGCGGCAGGAGATGAACAGCGATCTGGCCAAAGTAAATATGCAACAGGCGAGCGTTGGTTTTACTTAAAATGCGCTGCAATGCGCGCAGCTCCCTGTCCGAAATCTGCCATGGTGCGTCACGCAATTGCCTGAACCAAAAACGCCGCAGGAAATGCGTTGCCGGCTTGGGAACTATGTGGATTGACTCAAATGGATACCGCCCGGCTTGTTCGCGCTTCTGCGCAATCACCACAGGAATGCATCGCTCCATAGCTGTGATTTGCCGATAGATATGCAGCATCTCTGGCTTCAGAAATGTCGCGCAATAACAGGCGATCACCGGACGTGAATCAGGAGATGGAACTTCCAACGCCCAATGCTCAACGCTCAACGCTCAATGATCAACTCCAACCAATTCAGGTTGAGAACTGAGCGCGCAAGTCCGCCGATACGCGGACTGGCCGACTGGTTTGCGCATCTATTGGGCACCAAAGAGTCCGAGCTTCTGACAAGAGCCGGCCGTCGCGATTGCGGCGGATTTCTGTGAACCGCTCGAACGTTAGCCGAGTGGCTTTGCCGACCCAGGTTCGCAGCACGATTTCGTCGCCAAGCGTGGCAGGCGCTTTGTAATCGATCTCGTGTCGCAAGACCACCCAACCAATGGTCTCTTGCGCTTCCGCGCCGGCAACAGCTCGCCAATGTGCGGTCGCAACATCCTGGACCCACCGCAGGTAAACAGTGTTGTTTACGTGGTTTTGCTCGTCGATATCACCTGGCAGCACCGGAACGATCATTTCAAAACGTGCGGACGACATCGGAGAATTCGGGAGACGTCAGAATTACGAATTCGAAAACAGAGTGGACGGGTGGGTCAGCTAATGTGAAATCGACGCATTAATTCTTGCCGGGCCTCCATCGCGAGCTCTGGGTTCATCCGGCTGAGGACCTTCTCACGGCGTTCCGGATCCATGGCTGCAAGCTCGCGCACGAATTTGTCGCGCGTTCTCCACTTTGCGTACTTGCTCCAGCCGATACCGATCGCAAGAAGCGCAGAGATTATCCAAATGGTGACATCTGTCGTAGTCACGAGAAGAATAAAGAAGCAAAATGGGTTAGCGACAACCTAACAACCGCTGTCCAACGGTTGCCGGGATCTTTTACGGCCCTCACGTCCTGCGTAGACGGACGAAGCGGGAAGCTATCGGGGCCCGAGACACTTGCGGCAGTGACCGCACCGTGTGATCACAAAGAATGTATTCGGTTGAGATCGATCGATCGAAACGTCTCCTGGTTATTAGTGCTCTGCAACGAGTCACGGCAGACCAGGCGAAGCTCGTAGCGCAGCAGGTGCGCGAACTTATGCGAGATGTTGCGCCCGGCTTCCGCGTTCTTGCTGACTTCCGGTGGTTGGAATCAATGGATTCGGCGGCAGCCCCTCACGTTGCCGAGATCATGGATGCGCTTGCTGAAAAAGGGGTCGCCTCCGTGACGCGAGTGACGCCCGACCCGCACAAAGACATTGGTCTAAATATTCTGTCACAATTCCATTACGGACCCGAAATCCAAATCGCTACTTTCGAATCACTGGCCGACGCGCTGCAAAGCTTGACGAAGGAATGATCGTCAAAAGCAGCCGGCGTAGCTCGCGGAGCCACTACGCCCGGTCTAACTCTGATTTGAACCGGATTCGGCTGATTTCTCTTAGATTTATTGACCCTTACCCGCGGCTCTGTTTCGTTCTTTGATCGCGTCGGCTTCGGTCATGTACTTGCCCTTCTTGGTCGTCCCGTAAAAGCGCGATCCCTCCCTGTGGTACACATGCGATTCTGTGTTAACCCACACCTGACCATGGCCACCCCCTGGCGCAGGCGGATTAGTTGCTTGCTCAGTGCTCGTACCCTTTGCAGGGGCACGGCTCACAGCCGCGGGACTGGCTGCCGCAGAACTTTTCGGTTTGAACAAGTCGCCAAGCGAGAATTTGGCGGGTGATGGTGAAGGACTTGTCTCCGCTTTTTTGCGAGTGCCTTTTGCTTTTGGCTTGGCTGCGGGCGAATCGGCAGGCGATGCAGCCGGACTCGCCGCTGTTCCCGCCTCGGCTTTTTTACGACCGCCCTTGGCTTTTGAAGAAGCAGGCGACTCGGCAGGCGAAGGCGATGCAGTGGTTTCCGCTGGTGATGCCGTCGTTTGAGCTTTCTTTTGCGTGCGATGTTTTGCCGGCGAGGGTGCCCCTGCAGGCGATTCGCCTGGAGTAGGCGACTGAGCCTGCAAAGCGCAAACGCTGGCTAAACCCATTGCAAAGAAGAGACTAAGGAATCCTTTAGTCATGCAGGCGAGCGTAAACAGACCGCGCAATTGCGGTCAACGCATTTCCAGCGAGAAACGCGTCGAAAAATCTAGGAACTGTCCAGGCGCGCACCCTTAACTCCGAAAGTTTTCGCGAGTTGAGCGCGGCGTTGGGCTGCGCTAGACTCGGGCCGGGATGCTTGACACCATTCTCGGATGCCTAAAATGGGCCGCTGTCGGTTTCATCGTCGCGTTTGCGCTGATGAAGCTGTTCGAGGCTAGTCATATTCACGACGACATCCCCAAGCCTGCCTTCAAAATACGTCAGACGAAGCGCGCAACGTTCGTGCTATCGACTTTCGCCGCGATGCTTTCGGCGTTGGTTTGGTTGCTGGTGCAGAAGCTGGACTAGTTCACGCTCGCGCTCGATTCGTTAACGCCTTGAAACGTTAAGACGCTGAGCGGCGAATCAAAACCTGCGGAGCATCTGATTCTCCTGCTCTTACTCATGCTCATGCTCTTGATCTTGGGAACGGG
>JBKPGQ010000081.1:0-2904 GCA_046729455.1 Verrucomicrobiota bacterium | reverse complement strand
GATGAAGAACAGAGTGACGGCGCGTTCCCGTACCGCCAGAGCAGAGAGATTAAAACTTTGCATCGGACATCTTCTCGTTTGCCTGGTTAATGACTTGTCCCTCGTGCAGTAGATGCGCCCCGAGGGCCACCAAGTTTTCTCCGGCTTGGACTCCGCGGGACACGACAACTTCCTCCTTGCCGATCGAGGCAATTTTGACGGAGCGGAACTTCACTTCCGACTTGTCGTTCACGATCCAAACGCCCGGTCCGCTACCGCGATCATAGATCGCGCCGAGGGGCACCAAGACGGACTGATTACCTGAGGTTTGTTTTGTGGCTAATGTGATGGTAACGGTCGAGCCGAGCGGTGCCGAGGCGGCTTCACCTTCGAGCACATAGCGCGCTTCAAAAGTTCGGCTCGCCGGGTCCGCCGCATCGGAAAGCTGGCGCAACCTGGCCTGATACATTTGATCCTGCCCATAAAGTCGAGCCGAGGCGATCGCTCCCAAATCAGGTCGCACGCCCTCGGGCAAGTTGATCAAGGCTTCTCGGGGACCATCATGCGCCAACTGGATCACGGTTTGCCCTGCTGCCACGACCTGACCTGGTTCGCTCAACGTTCGAACAATCACACCGTCGGCATCAGCTAATAGGATGGCATACTCGCTGGAGTTATTACTGACTCTTGCCTGAGCCTCCGCCGCTTCCAACTGTGCTTTGGCGGTGTCCAGCGCCGCCCGATCTTGATCATATTCCCGGGGCGATATCACGCCGGATTTGACCAGCATGCCTGACCGCGTTTCATCTGCATTGGCTTGTGTGTATTTGGCCCGAGCCGCCTCGACGTTTGCTTGTTGCGCGGCGGCTGAGAGCCTGAGATCCTCGGGATCAAGCCTCATCAGGGGCTGACCTTTCTGGACCCGCTGTCCCACATCGACGGATCGCTCCAGGATTTTTCCCGCGACTCGGAAGCCCAAGTCGCTTTGCACTCGGGCTTCCACGATCCCGGTGAAGGTTCTGCGAGTCGAGCCAGCCGCTTCCGCCTTGAAAACCTCCACCCTCGGAGACTGCAGACGCGGATCTTTCGCGTCCGACTTTGAACATCCGCCCGCCATTAAGGCTACCGTCAGCGATCCTGCAAGCAGACCAATGGTGAGCAACGGCCAACGATCAATTTTCGCAAAGCTGACTTCGTCCGCTGCGTCTGGAAGTTCGGATGCTTTCTGTGGCGTCCGGCATTGCTGATGCGCTTTGACAATTGGATACTTCTTGAGCGGTGTGTTCATGGTAAGTCCTCGCGGTTCATGTATTCATGGCATGAGAGAAAATGGCTTGGTGCAACCAGCGTGGCGTTGCCCAGGTAAAGATGACCATGGCCTTATTGGCCAAACCCGGCACGACACTCATGCGCCCGGCGTGCAGTGCGCGGATTCCAGCGCGCACCACGGGAGCCGGCTGCATCATCAACAGCTTCAACGCGGGCGTAATCTTCTGTTGTGCAGCAGTGGCGAATCCGGTGTCCGACATGCCCGGACAAAGCGTCGTAACGGTGATGCCATCGCGCTTGAGTTCGCGATGCAGAGCTTCACCCAGGCGCAATACGTAAGCTTTGGCAGCTGAGTAAACGGCGAAGTTCTGCACGCCCTGGTAGGCCAACAGGCTGGCGACCAGCAGAATTTTCCCGCGTCCTCGTGTCCGCATGTCTTGAGCAAAAACGTGGGTGATTGCGGTCAGGCTCGCGACATCCAACTGCACCATTGACAGCGCCGCATCCAACTGGGCTCCTAAGAACGGACCTTGCAATCCGTGGCCGGCGTTGTTGATCAGGATGTCGATTGCAATGCCCCGCTCGATGAGCCGCTGATGCAATTGGATAACGGCCGCAACATCTGAAAGATCAACCTGCTCCACGACGACCTCAATTCCGTGCTGCTGGCGTAATGTCTCGGCCAGTGTTTGGAGCCGCTCCAGCCGGCGCGCCACCAGGACCACCGGATGGCCTTGCTCGGCATATTGACGGGCGAATTCCTCGCCAAAGCCACTCGACGCGCCCGTGATGAGAACCCACGATTTGTCTGGTGTATTCATTTCGTTCATCTCCAAGAAGGCAACGCGGGCGACGAATGCGGTTTTGTGTGAAAAGATGGTCTGCGTTGGTTTGTTTGATGGTGGCGTGTGTATATGCACATCTTGCGGTTCATTTCTTGGTTTGTTGTTTCAGGCATATTCAGGGTTACTTGTTCAAGGCCAGCGCCGCAGTCTCGAGATCGGAGATCATGGCCGACCAACGTTTTTCACCAAGAGTTTTGACCGCGGCGCTTTGGGCGGACTTCCAAGCCGGCGCGAGTTTCTGCATCTGTTTCCGACCTTTGGTCGTAATTGCCAGTTCCACAAGCCGGCCGCGCCCACCGCCGGCGACCTTTACCAAACCGTCTCGCTGCAATGGCCGGAGATTCCGGACGAGCGTCGTCCGGTCCACCCCCAACCAATCGCTTAATTCCGCCATCCTCCAACTTTCCTTGGCATTCAGTGCCATTAAAATCGTCCCCTGCGTGGGCCGGATTCCGTGCCGCCGCATTTCCGAATCATAAAACTGCGTTACCGCCCGCGTCACCCAACGCAAGTTGAAGCACACGCAGTTTTCCACGGCCGACATATCCAGTTGTTTTGCCATGATGATGTGTATATGCACTACTCGCTTGGCCCTGTCAATCTTTTTTTTCGCTGGTTAGTGCCGCGTCGCCGGATCAGTCCCGAAGCTCAACTCTTCGGCGGCCATTCAGCGCCCGCCAATTCCTTTGGCAATTGTTTCGGATCGACCGGATAGATCAGTGAGAGGTCCACGCCGGTGGATTTCGAACCGTGCAGAAATTCAAGTTCCTCCGGTGCCCCGATGATGAGCCAGAGCACCTCGGCATCAGTG
>JBKPGQ010000080.1:0-18568 GCA_046729455.1 Verrucomicrobiota bacterium | reverse complement strand
CCAGATACACCGTCGACATATGATTGACCGGGCCATGACAACTGAAACAACTAATGCCACGGTTCACGTGCGCCGCGTGATTGTAATAAACGTAATCGACGGTGCGATAGATCCTTACCCACTCCACCGGGTTACCCGTTTTCCAGCTCGCCCGCACCGGCTCTAGTTTCGGATTATCTTTTTGCACCTGTGTATGGCAATTCATGCAGGTCTGGGTGTTCGGCACATTGGACTGGGCCGCCATTTCCACAAAGCTGTGGCAATAGCGGCAATCCATTCCCAGCTGCGTCACATGGATGTCGTGCGGAAACGGCACCGGCTGGATCGGTTCGTAGCCGATCTTTGTGTACTTTGGCGTCGCGTAATACCAGGTCGCTGCGGTCAATCCACAAACCGCAATGATGCCGCAGATCACCAGTTTGAGCGGTATCCAGTTGGTCCAGCGTGGAAAGAAGTTGGCCATGGGATATCACGCGGATGCGGCTCCGCTGGACAACACCAGCCACCACAACAAATCAATGTTGAAATCGGAATGCGCTGCGTTCAGACGGTCCAAAAGGGTTAAGGTTTCTTCTTCGCCTGAGGGGAAACCAAGATTCTATAAATCTGTTTGGCGGTAGCAAAATAAAATTCATCATTCAATTTCATGCCGACAAAAAGCTTCCGCTTTTCCGATACAGAAAAGCGAACAATTGGCAAAACCGATGACGTCAAAAGTTCGGCACTACGTCAAGTCTGGAAGCACGTTATTTGATTCTGCAGGGGAAGCTGTCAGCATCATTGCTGCAGCATTCCGGCAGGACGTTCTGTGAACTCGGCACGAAAACGGCGACTGGTTTTATTTGTGGTTGGCTCTTTCATTGGGGCAATGGCGCGCGCCGAAGATGTCGATCTTCTTTTAACGAATGGGAACATTTACACATTTGCAGACAAACAACCGAAGGCCGAAGCGATCGCAGTAAAGGCTAATCGAATCTTGTTTATCGGCTCGAATGACGACGCGAAGAAATTTCATGCAGCGAAGATTGTCGATCTTCACGGTCGCACGATCGTGCCGGGCTTCACTGATTCGCACTGCCACATCTTCGGGATCGGCGAGCGCGAAATGCGATTGAACCTGGAAGGGGCAAATTCACTTGAAGATTTTCTGGCCAGGGTCAAGCAGCGCGTCGACAAGACGGACCCCGGTAAATGGATCACTGGACGGGGTTGGATCGAAACGTTTTGGAAACCGCCGCAATTTCCAACGCGCCAGGATCTCGATAAGATCGCGCCTAACAATCCTCTTTTTCTCACGCGCGCAGACGGCCACGCCTCAATTGCTAATTCGGCCGCGCTAAAAATCGCCAGAATCGACAACAACACGCCGGATCCGTTTGGCGGACAAATTTTAAAAAAGAACGGCGAGCCAAGCGGGATGCTGCTCGATAACGCGCAGGACCTTGTCGCGAGAAACATCCCCAAATCCACTGAAGCTGAGCGCCAAGAGGCGTTGCTGCGGGGAATTGACCGCGAAATCAGACTCGGCTGGTGCGAGATCCAGAACGCCGGCAGCCACAAAGAAGACATCGATCTTATCCGGAAAGCATTCGAGGCCGGCAAAATCAAAATTCGATTCATTAACGCCGTCTACGGTCCCGGCCAGGACGCGCAGAATTTCTTGCACGACGGACCGACCATCAACGCGTTCGATCACCATTTCACCCAACGTACGATCAAAGTGATCTTCGACGGCGCGCTCGGCTCCCGCGGCGCAGCGCTACTGAAACCGTACAGCGATGCGTCCGACACTTCCGGTTTTCTCACAGAAAAACCCGAAGAGCTGCAGCCAATGTTTGAAGAAGCGCTGCGCCGGGGTATCCAAGTGGAAACGCACGCGATCGGCGATCGCGCTAACCGATTGATTCTCGATTTTTACGAGCAAGCGTTCAAAGCTGTGCCGCCTGATAACCGAAAAATTCGCGACCCGCGCTGGCGCATCGAGCACGCGCAGATTGTCGATCCGGACGATATTCCCCGGTTCGCTAGACTTGGTGTGATTCCCTCAATGCAGCCATCGCATGCAATCAGCGATTTGTTTTTCGCCCCCGCGCGACTTGGAATGGACCGTCTCGTCGGTGCGTATGCCTGGCAAAGCTTCATCAAGAGCGGCTGCATCATTCCGGGAGGTTCGGACGCGCCGGTCGAGCGCGGCGAACCGATGATCGAATTTTACGCCGCCGTTGCGCGCAAAAGCATCAAAGGCGAGTCAGGCGAAGGCTGGCATCCCGAGCAAGCCGTCTCGCGTGAAAACGCGCTAAAAATGTTTACGATCTGGCCAGCTTACGCCGCGTTCGAAGAAAAAGAGAAAGGCTCAATCGAAGTCGGAAAGCTCGCTGATTTCACTGTCCTGTCGCAAGACATCATGAAAATTCCTGAGATGGAAATTCTTGAAACACGAAACGAAATGACAGTGATTGGCGGTGAAATTATTTACTCGCGCTGAGCGCGCCGGAAAATTTTAGCTTTCATGAACCACGAACACGCACACCAGCTTCTGAGAGCGAGTCACCCGCGAATGGCTGAGTTGATCGCTCGCTCGCGTCGCTACAACATCACGCCGGCGATGTTCATTCGACCATTCGACGCACTCGCCGAATCAATCGCTTACCAGCAACTGAGCGGCAAAGCCGCGGCCACTATTTTTGGCCGGGTCCGAGCTCTCTATCCGAAGAAAAAATGGCTCGATCCCGAACTACTACTCGCAACGCCGGATGAAACACTTCGTGCCGCTGGTCTTTCTCGCGCGAAAACTGCCGCATTAAAAGATCTGGCGGCAAAAACAATCGACGGAACAGTACCATCCGGCCGCGCGCTCATCCGGATGACCGATGATGAGATCATCATGCGTCTGACCACGGTGCGTGGAATCGGCCGCTGGACCGTCGAGATGCTTCTTCTTTTCGATCTGGGCCGGCCGGATGTCTGGCCCGTTGATGACTACGGTGTGCGCAAGGGTTTCGCTAAAACTTTCGGCCGGCGAAAACTCCCCACTCCAAAACAACTCATGAAGTTCGGCGAAAAATGGCGTCCCTACCGTTCAGTCGCCGCCTGGTATTTCTGGCGAGCGCTGGATACGGCGGAAAAGTTACAAGATTAAAAGAAAAATGGGACTCCTCCTTGTAACGTTGTAACTCCCTTAACTGTTCTACCCATTTAACCTTGCGCTGCGTTATGCGCCTCGCTAGAACGAGCGCATTATGGCGATGATTCACGTTAACCGAGGCGCAACAAGTTTGGGCGTATTTTCCGAAGAAGAGGTTCGCGAAGGTCTGCGTACCGGCCGTTTTGTTCCCACGGACATCGGGTGGCGCGAAGGAATGGCCAACTGGCAGCCGCTTTCGCAATTCCCTGAATTGGGAGGAGCGGCGCCTACTGCACCGCCTACGCAGATCGGCGCAGGGCCAACCCCAGAAGCTGCCGTCCCGCGCGGGGGCCTGCCGTGGGAACACCGGCAAGAGCGTGGTTTTTTCAATGCGTTCATCGAGACCCTGGTTATGGTCCTTACGAGACCGGGCGAAGCGTTCACAGTCATGAAACGCGAAGGCGGTTTAGGTGAGCCGCTCATTTACGCGCTCATCGGTGGGTGCCTTGGAGGCATCGTCTCGATTCTATTCTCGCTGGGATTGCAGTCCGTCGGCTTCTTTGCCGATCGTCACGACACGTTCGCTGCGATGGCTGGGATGGGCGTTGGTTCTGCTGCGTTTATCGCTCTGGTGCCGCTGTTCGTCATAATCGGACTGTTCATCGGCAGTGCGATCATCCATCTCTGTTTGATGATCGTCGGTGGTGCGAATCAATCATTTGAAACCACTTTCCGCGTCATTGCTTTCTCTCAAGGTTCCACTGGTCCTTTGCAGATGATCCCGGTTTGTGGCGGAATGATCGCTGGCGTCTGGGCGCTCGTTTGCAACTGCATCGGATTGGCGCGTGCGCATGAAACCGACACAGGCCGCGCGGTTCTTGCCGTTTTCCTGCCGCTGATTGTTTGCTGCGGCGGGGTGCTGGTTATTGCGTTGATGTTCGGTGGATTGGGCGCTTGGAGTGCGTCACAGCATTGACTTCCGGCAAAATGCGGCTTCGCGTCCGGTGTCTTGCTCCAGGTGAAATCGATCACGAGCTAATCTGGCTAAGCGTCTCGCTTGTATCGCTGGGCCTGGTGGCAGCGTGGCTGACAGTGGGTTTGCCATGGCCGCGCTGCGCATTTCATGAGATTACGGGTTTGCCATGCATCACGTGCGGCATGACGCGGTGCGGGATTCAATTTTTTCACGGTCACTTTCTGGCTGCATTGAAATGGAATCCACTCGTGTTCATGGCACTCTGCAGCGTGACAGCGTTTGATCTCTACGCGTTCGCGACGCTAGCAGCGGGCGGGCCGCGTTTGCGGATCTGTTTTGACACGCAAACGGCGAAGGTATTTGTTCGCATCGCGGCAATCTCGGCGCTCGGGCTAAACTGGATTTATCTGCTGATGCACTCGCGCAATTTTTGAATCGTAGGGCGTTTGACTCGTTCGCTCCCGCTCTCTCGCCCTGCCGGGCTGCCCGTCTATGTTGCTCGCCTCCCGGCGGCTCCATTCTGCGAACCCCGAAAGCATTCGGGGCTGATACAGACGCCCCTACAATGCCAAGGCGATCATAATTTTCTTCGTGCACTCTGCGTGCTTCGTGGTTGAACTTCTCGGCACATGCGAATTTTGGTTACAGGCGGAGCTGGTTTCATCGGCTCCCATCTCGTTGAACGCTTGCTAGCGGCAGGACACACCGTTGCCATCCTCGACGACTTCAACGATTTTTACGATCCACAAATCAAGCAGGCAAATATCGCCGGTTTCGCCAAAGATGTGGCCGTTCACCATGTCGATCTTCGAGATGCTGCGTCAGTGCGAAATTTGTTTCATCACGAAAAATTCGAGGTGATCGCGCATCTCGCTGCTCGCGCCGGCGTTCGGCCCTCAATTCAATATCCACAACTCTATTACGACACCAATGTCAGTGGGACATTGCATCTGCTCGAAGCCGCGCGCGTCACCGGCGCTCAGCGATTCATCTTCGCCTCTAGTTCATCCGTTTACGGCGCCTCGAAGACCGTGCCCTTTTCTGAAGATCAACATCTGACCCAGACACTCAGTCCGTACGCAGCGACAAAAATTGCGGGCGAATTTCTTTGCTCGACTTACTCGCATCTTTATCAGCTGCGTGTAGTAGCGCTCCGTTACTTCACTGTATACGGTCCGCGGCAACGGCCGGACCTGGCGATTCATCAATTCACGAGGCGCATTAACGCCGGTCAGCCGATCGAGCAATTCGGCGACGGCACCACGCGACGTGATTACACTTACATCGACGACGTAATTCAGGGAACGATGGCCGCGCTCCACTACGAGGGCCCGCTCTTCGATATCTTTAACCTGGGCGAGAGCGAGACGATCCAGCTCAAAGATCTGATCGTTGCAATCGAAAACGCGCTCGGGAAAAAAGCCAAGATTAACCAACTGCCTGAGCAACCAGGCGACATGCCTCTGACTTGCGCGGATATTTCTAAAGCGAGAAAACTGCTCGGTTACAATCCAACCACCCGGTTGAACGAGGGACTGCCGAAGTTCATCGATTGGTTTCTTCAAATAAAAAAACGGCGCGCACGGGCTGACGCACCCTACCAACGAAAGACGATGCGCCCGGCAAGGTAGGGCGGGCAGTCCTCTGCACGCCGTTTCATTTATCTGCCGCTTTTGGTACGCTTCGAGCCATTACCATTTCGCCATAGATATTGTAATCTCTAACTGTGACTTCGAGATTGCCATTTGATCAACGCGCTTGCTTTATCGCGGGACAGGCGAAATCGGGGACCACGCTTCTCGTGGCGTTGCTGGATAATCATCCACAGCTACTCGTTTTGCCGGAAGAAACTGCCTATTTCCCCACAGTCCTCACGAAATACGCGCCACGCGGTCGCCGCGCGCAGTTTGACTACCTGACCAAACAATCGCTTTCCAACGTCCTTTTCGGCGGACCGTGCAAATGGAGCAAGCGCAACTACGCGACGTTCCCACGCGAGAAGTTTCTGGAGACCTTCGAGCGGGCGGCCTTCGATCGCGCCAATGCGCAGGAAGATCTGCTCGTGCTAATGGTCAAAGCATACGCGGCCGCACTGCAACGCCCTCTCGAAACCATCGGGCGCTGGGTGGAAAAGACTCCGGCCAATCGTAATCACATTCCGGAAATTCTGAGGCGTTTCCCGCACGCGAAAATTCTGGTTACCATGCGCGATCCGCGTGCCATTCTTGCGGCGCAAATCGCGCTGGAGAAAACAAGACAAACGGGAAGGTTCTCAACTTATTACGTGATCGCTCACTGGCTGGTCGCTGCCGGACTGGCGAGGCGGGTGCGGGATGGTGAAGTTCCGGGTTTTGTAGTGCCATATGAACAATTGGTCTGCGAACCGGCCAGGACGATGGAAAAGGTTTGCGCTTATCTCGAGATCAATTTCGACAAGGAAACAGTATTGACGCCGACGAAAGTGGGCCGGTTTTGGAGTGGCAACTCAGCAGCCCGGATTAACTTTTCGCAGATTAGTCCAGAACCGGCAACGCGCTGGCAGCGCGAACTCTCCGAAGACGAAATCGGATGGGTGGAATGGCATTGCCGCGATCTCATGCCAGAATTCGGCTACGAGCCAAAACTACACGGACGCGAGCTGCGATCATTCGTTCGTCCAATTCGGGGCGAACGCCCGAAAGAATACATAAAGTCGCGCGCCTATTCGTTGCGCGACAGAATGACGAAATCCAAATGACGAATTACTGACGAAGCAAGAATGACGAATGATACGTCGCGAGTCCTTTTATACTTTTCGTCATTTTCGTTATTCCTTCGTTGTTTGGCATTCGTGCTTCGTCATTCCCAATCGTTTCGCTTGCAATCAGCCCAGCTTAAGCCATACTTCGGCCGAGATGCCGGGAATGTTGTTCGATGTTCCGAGCCTCCGTTTTCTACGACGATCCAGTTTTTTCGATATCGTGATGCGAACTTTTGCATCTTCGCTGCATCGTTGGTTGAGTGCGGGGGCTCGCGATTCGAGAGAAGTGATTTCCCGGCTCGACGAGGCGGAGTTTCCAATGGCGTCGCAGAGTGCCTTGTTTGAATGGGCTCTGAGTGATTGGCGCGCTGCGGACGGTGTCCCGAATGCATTCGAGACGCTCCGCCCATATAACAACTGGACTAAACGTAAGGATCAACATGAACTCTTATTCAACTGGGAGACGCTCACACCGTTCGCGTGGTGGCTCCCGACGCCGTGGCAACGGCCACGCGCGTCGTCAGCGAGAAGAAGCGAAGGAGCAAAAAAAGACATTCTGGCAGCGGATTGCCGCATTTTTTGGAAATGGCACAACGAAGGCAGGAGCAGGTGCGCGCAATGGTGCCCAGCCTTCGCGACCGGCACGCAAACCTGAACGGACTGAAGTTACTTCGCCGCGTCTGTACGTTGGCAACTTGTCTTTCGACGCAACCGAGAGCGATCTTTTTGAGTTGTTCAACGGAGTCGGACACGTCCAAAATGCGGAGGTAGTAAGTTACCGCCACAACCAACGGTCAAAAGGTTTCGCGTTTGTACAGATGCAAACCATCGATGAAGCGAAACGCGCCGTGGCAGAATTGCACGACAAGGAATTCCTCGGCCGCAGGCTGGTAGTGAGCGGCGCCAAATCCGGCGAGCATCGCGCGCGGTAATACATCGCGATTCAATATTCAGGCGTCGGTAGGGCGCGTCACTCCGTGCGCGCCGTCTATCATGTTTGGAAGCGGCGGGCAGAGGACTGCCCGCCCTACCATCGTTCGTTAGATTCGGCGTCCTGGCTCCGCTTTGGAGCAGCGTCTCGATGCAATCGGCGTTTGCGCGCCGCGGCTATCTTTTAATCTCCAGATATGTTCGGGATAGCACGTGGTTAGTGCCAGGCTGAAGTTCTTCGATGCGCATTTGTTTCAAAAACCAGCGGCCTTCAATCTTCTGCGCGGAGACCACTTCGAAACGCTTGGCCAGTTGAGCATTCCAATCGTATCCCTCCATGCGCATCAGCGCGCCGCTCGCCTTATCAATCCATAGCAGCACGTTGGAATACTGCGATTCGCGTGAGGGCGCGCGCAGTTGCAGCTTCCAGCAGTTGCGAGTGCGAACATTTTCCTCGCCTAAAACACGCGCGGTCGGCCAGTAGAGAAATTTGAACGCCAGATCTTCGTAGGTCACGCTGGTACCGCGAATTTTTTGCTTGAGTTTCGACGCTGCAAATTGCTCGGTGCCACCGTCGGTCACAAGATCAAGGCGCGAGCTGTTTTCACCGAGACGCAGTTGCAAAACTTCATCGGGATTCGCAAATGAATAGCGTATCAGCGGTCCGTTTTGCACCAGGTGAAATGGAATCACCACGTCATTTTGACGAAGTTGTCCCTGTAGATCGATTTGCTGTCGCACCTCCATCATGCGCACCGAGGCGAGAATCTCTTTGGCTGAAGGTGGCGGTTCGGCGAAGATCGGCAGTGAAAACAGCAAGAAAAGCGCGGCAATTTTTCGCATGACTGAGTTTTAAGTTTTAAGTGTTAAGCTTTAAGACTGTTCCCGAACATCTAATACTTGACCCTTAGCATTTGGATCAAACCCTCCTTCATTTTATTAATCAACAATGGACGAGTCCGGCCCTCGACTTGTTCATGGTTGCCTTGAGCGATAGCAAAATTTGGGAACCGTTGTTCATCGCGATTGGACTCAGCGCGTTGCTTTTTGGCGGATTCAGAGGGCGCGCTTTCGTCATATGTCTGGTCTTATCCCTGCTGATCACCAGCCAGGTCACGGGTTTGTTAAAATCGGCGGTGGGTCGCCATCGGCCGAAACACGTGGAAAATGTGCGAATGGTACAATTGGAAAGGACGCGTCCGGCGTTCCTGACACTGTTTAAGAAACCTACTATTCGGTTTTCCGATTCATCCGATCGCAACCGATCGGGACCAGCGTTTCCCTCGGGACACGTAACTACCAACAGCGTGATTGCTGTTTTTTGCACGCTGTTTTACCGACGCAGCGGCTGGCTTTACTGGTTCGTCGCTGCAGCCGTCGGTTATTCGCGAATTTATCTGGGTGCACATTGGCCCAGCGACGTGATCGCAACGTTCTTTTTGGCAGGCGGTGAAGCACTGCTCCTGCTCGGATTGTTCGAATTGATTTGGAGGAGCGCAAGTCGCAAATGGATGCCCCAGCTTTTTGCGCGCCATCCCAGTTTAATCGCCACAAACGATAGAGCGCGACAGACAAACGCGCCGCAACGCTTCGTATGAGCACGACGCGCGCGGTCTGGCTCTTCATTATTGCGCTAACAGCAATTCGATTGGCGATGTTGGCAACGACGGATCTTGAATTTGACGAGGCGCATTACTGGATGTGGTCGGAGCGACTTGCCCCGGCGTACTTCAGCAAAGGTCCGGCTATCGCTTTTGCCATTCGCACAAGTACTGCGGTCTTTGGAGCGAGCGAATTCGGAGTGCGCTTTTTCAGTCCCCTGCTTGCAGCCGGCACCGGCCTGCTCCTGTTTTATTTTGCGCGCCGGCTGTTCAACGCGACCGCCGGTCTGTGGGCTATCATCGCGTTAAATGCTACGCCCATTTTCAACATCGGCGCGTTTGTGATGACGATTGATGCGTTGTCGATTTTTTTCTGGCTGGCGGCAATGTTTTCATTCTGGCTTGCGTTGGAAAAGAGTCCGCAGTTCTCCTGGCATTGGCCGTTGAGCGGACTTCTCGTTGGGCTCGGGTTTCTTTCCAAATACACCAACGCGCTTGAGCTTGTTTCGTTTGTATTGGTGCTGGCCCTGGCGCCCCGGCTCAGGCACGAATTCAAGCGTCCCGGATTTTATCTATTGGTCGGCATGTTCGCTGTTTGCACGGTCCCACCGATCATGTGGAACGCACAGCACGCGTGGGTTACGCTTGCACATCTGCGATCGCGTGGCGGTGTCGACCAGGGCTTTGGTTTGCACCCGGTCGAAGTTCTTTCGTTTATTGGCGAACATTTCCTAGCTTATTCGCCTTTCCTATTCCTGGCGTTGGCGTGGGGTGTTATTGGAAGCTGGCGACGGGTGAATCAGCAATTCAAGGTTCTGTTCCTGATGTGGTTTGGTCTGCCCGTGTTTCTTTTCTATTTGTTTCTTTCCTTGAACAAAGCTGCAGCACCGAATTGGGATGGGCTCGCCTTCCTCGGTTTTGGATTGCTGGCAATTTATTATTGGTGGGAGCGTCTTGAGGCGAGTTCCCTTCTACAGCTCGGCGCGTGCATCGCGGTATTGGTTGGGTTGACCATGAGCGCGGTGGCACTCGATACAGACTTGCTTCGCATGGCTGGATACAAGTTGCAGCGAAGCGACCCAAGCGACCGGATGCGCGGATGGAAAAGCGCCACGGACGCGTTGGAAACAATGCGCAGTGACCTCGAAACAAAATCGGGGGAAACCCTTTTTCTTATTGCCGATGCGCGTGACCGGGCTTCGGAGATTTCATTCTACCTGCGCGATAAACAAGCCGAGGGCCCGGGTCATCCGCCGGTTTACATTCCCGAATCGCAGGACATGGTGAACCAATTCTCATTTTGGCCGCGCTATGATGAATTTGTTGAACTAAAGCCGGGCGCCCCGCGGCCAGGGAGCGAAGTTTACACTGAAGAAAGCGGGATCAATTTGTTCGTTGGACGCGATGCGCTCTTTATTCGAGCCGGCGAAAAGCAACGCGTGCCACACAATATCAAAGCCGGGTTTCAATCGACGGAGCTGGTCGGCACGATTCAAGTATCGCGTTACGGGAAGCCGCTGCGAACCTGGCAAGTGTTTCTGTGTCGAAATTACCGCACACTTCCGTTATGAACGAGGTGACAAACTCGCCCACACTCTCTGTGGTCGTACCGCTTTACAACGAGGAAGCGAACCTGCCGATTTTGCAGGACGAGCTGCGCGTTGCGCTGCGCGGACTCGATTACGAAGTCGTTTTTGTCGATGACGGATCAGTCGATCGCACGGCGGAGCGGATCGAACCTGCTTGGAATATCCGCGTCATTCGTTTCGAAAAAAATTCCGGGCAGAGCGCCGCCATTTATGCCGGTCTAACAGCGGCGCGCGGCGCAACCGTGGTTATCATTGATGGCGATTTACAGAATGACCCTGCCGACATTCCAAAACTGCTCGCTGAAATCGCGCGTGGCGCCGATCTTGTCTGCGGTTATCGCGTCAGGCGCCAGGACACACTCGTCAAGCGCGCGACCAGTCGAATTGCGAACGCCGTGCGTAGCCGCTACACGAAAGACGGAGTGCGCGACACCGGTTGCACTCTAAAAGCGATGCGACGTGAATGCGTGAGCACGCTGCTTCCATTCAAGGGCATGCACCGTTTCATTCCCGCGCTTGTCAAAGCGGCCGGCTATCGGCTGGTGGAAGTTCCAGTGAACCATCGACCGCGCCGCTTTGGCCAAAGCAAGTACGGCCTTGGCAACCGCGCCTTGCGCGCCACCATCGATATGTTCGGTGTGCGCTGGTTGCTGTCCCGGCGACTGAATTACAAGATTCATGAGTAGCGTTCAATTTGATCTCGCGCGGCGACGGTTGATCTTCTCGCGATGAAAGCGCTGTCGTGTTTTTGGTCTTGTCTTGTTTGATCGCGACGTGGCTATCTCAAACTGTCGCTCTTAGGGACGCGAGAAGTACCGTCGTGTACGCACCTCAACCCGAATACCCTGTCGGAGCTGCCAGAAGAGGTTGGCAAGGAAGCGGGCCTTTTCTTATGCCATCTCCGCCTCGATGGCACTGTGTCATCTGTGATCGCTCTACAAAGCACCGGCCATGATATGCTGGATCGAGCAGGTATTTCAGCCTTCCAGAGATGGCGATTCAAGCCCGGATCGTTTAAGGCTGTGAAGATACCGCTGAAGTTTTCGATGCACCACGGGATACGCCACAGGATGGCCGGCGCCATGATCGCAGACTGAGCCCATCCAAATCGCGCTTGTCAACTTAGACGCTCCCGCTAAGCTTGCCCTCCCGTACCGGGAATTCGCATGTCGTTGGCCAATTTACTTTCTGTCGAGCAAATCATCCCCGAGATGAAAGCAACGGAGCGCTGGGCCGCCATCGTTGAACTGATCGATCTGCTCGTTAGTCTGGGCAAGATCAAAACGGAAGACCGCGATCCCATTCTCGCTTCACTGAAACAGCGCGAGGAAACAATGAGCACAGGCATCGGGTTCGGAATCGCCATTCCACATTGTTCTTCCGACCGGCTCGAGGAAGTAGTGGCCGCGTTTGGAAGATCGACAACCGGCATCGAATTTGATGCGCTCGACAATGCGCCGGTCAAGTTCGTCGTGCTGTTCATCGTCCCGAAAAATCAATTTCAAACGCATCTGCGCACGCTCGCCTCGATCGCAAAATTTCTGAACGATCGCTCTGTGCGCGAGAGCCTGGCGAGCGCAAAATCCGCCGACGAAATTTTGTCGATCTTTCGCGATCGTTCGTAGTGACGCAGACAATCCTGTCTGCGAGAGTTACGCTTCAGCAGGCAGGGGTTGCCTGCTTCACGAAGCGCTAAGATACCGATGGAAACATTTCAATCACTTCTCGCAAAGAAACTTTCCAGTGCCCTGGCCGCCGCCGGCTTGCCTGACGCAGGCGAATTAACGCCAGCAACCGATCCGCGCTTCGGCGATTACCAGACGAATGCTGCTCTAGTGCTCGGAAAGCAGCGCGCCGAAAACCCGCGGGAAGTTGCGGAGAAAATCATCGGGCACCTTGAAGTTGGCGACCTTTGCGAACCGCCAGTGGTCGCAGGTCCCGGTTTCGTCAATTTTACGTTGCGTCCAGGCGTCGTTGCCGAAAAAACCGCCAGCATCCTGGGCGATGAAAGACTCGGCGTTGCGGAGACACAATCGCCGCGTCGCATCGTGATTGATTTCGGATCGCCCAACGTGGCCAAGCCGATGCATGTCGGTCACATTCGCAGCACCGTCCTGGGCGATGCGCTGGCGCGTATCGCGACGTTTCTCGGGCACGAAGTGATCCGCGACAATCACATCGGCGACTGGGGGACTCAATTCGGCATGGTGATTTACGGCTGGAAGAACCTCTTGGATCAGCGTGCGCTTCAGCAGAATCCACTCGCAGAGATCGTCCGCATTTATAAGGAGAGCAACGCACTGGCCGCCAGCGATCCGCAGGTTCGGGAAGCTTGTCGCCAGGAACTGGTAAAACTGCAAGCCGGCGACAAGGAAAACATCGACATCTGGAATGAATGCGTCGCCTTCTCCATGCAGGACTTCGAGCACGTGTACGAATTGCTCGATATTCATTACGACATCCAGTGCGGCGAAAGTTTCTATAACGATAGGCTCCCGAGCGTTATAGAACGCTTGCTCAAATCCGGGATTGCTGAGATCAGCGAGGGCGCGGTTGTCGTTTTCTTTCGCGATATCCCGGAGCTGGCCGACAACCCATGCATTATTCGCAAACGCGATGGCGGATTTAATTATGCAACCACCGATATCGCAACGGTCGATTATCGCCTCGACGATTTGAAAGCAGACAGTGTTTGGTACGTGGTCGGCGCACCGCAGACTCTGCATTTCAAACAAATTTTTGAGATTGCCCGACGACAGGGATACAAAGCCGATCTTCGGCACCTCACGTTTGGCAGCATCCTCGGGGAAGATCGCAAATTGATGAAAACGCGCTCGGGCGAAAACGTGCCGTTGCGCGAGCTTCTCGAGGAAGCATGCAGGCGCGCGCGGAAGATTATCGAGGAAAAAAATCCAGACCTGAGCGAAGCAGAGAAGATCGACGTCGCACAGAAAATCGGAATCGGTGCAGTCAAATACGCTGATCTGTCACAGTACCGGATGACCGATTACGTTTTTTCATGGGACAAAATGTTGTCCCTCCAGGGAAATACAGCGCCGTATTTACAGAACGCGTATGTCCGAATTCGCTCAATTTTCCGTAAAGCGGGCGAATCCGCGCCGAAGATCAACAAGCTGGTTCTCGGCGATTCCGCGGAAATCACTCTTGCCAAACGTTTGTGTCAGTTTGAGGAGATTGTTCCCCAGGTTCTAAATGATTTCCGTCCGAATATTCTGGCAAATTATCTGTTCGAAGTGGCGAACAGCTTCCACGCATTTTACGAGGCTTGCCCGGTCTTAAAATCGGAGGAGCCGGCGCGCAGCTCGCGACTGGCTTTATGCGCTCTTACCGGGCGCGTTCTGCATCGCGGTCTCGATTTGTTAGGCATCAAAGTGCCTGAGAAGATGTAGCAGCGTTTTGTCATTCCGAGCGAAGTCGAGGAATCTCTGTTTGACCAAGGCATCGAAGGAGAAGATTGAGAGATGTCTCGACTTCGCTCGACATGACAAGGATTCCAACCTGCACCTACCGATTACAATTCAATCGTTGGTTCGCTTTTTCGCGGGCACGCGAGATCGTCCCATATCTCGACGCTCTGGGAATCAGTGACGTGTATGCATCGCCGTATTTTCAGGCGAGCCCGGAGAGCCTGCACGGCTACGACATCGCCGACCACAACAGGCTCAACGCGGCGATTGGTTCGCGTGAAGATTATGACGCTTGGATCGCGGAGCTGCACGCGCATTCGATGGGCCAGGTGCTCGATTTCGTCCCGAATCACGTAGGGGTAGCCGACGCCCGCAATGAGTGGTGGATGGATGTGCTCGAAAACGGGCCCAGCTCCAGATACGCGCCTTATTTCGATATCGACTGGCAGCCGCTGAAGTCGGATCTTCGCGATAAAGTCCTCCTACCGATCTTGAGCGATCAATATGGGCGCGTTCTCGAGCGCGGCGAGCTGCAAGTGCGCTTTGAAGAGGGAACGTTTTACTTGCTCTACGGCGAGCGTAGACTTCCGATCGCTCCCGGCACGTATCGGCATGTTCTGGAAATCGCCTTACAAAATCTCTCCGAACACAAGGACGAAGACTTCTATGCGGAACTGCAAAGCATTCTCACCGCACTCGAATATTTGCCAAAACGCACGGAGACAGATCCAAAGCGCATAGCGGAGCGCATTCGCGAGAAGGAAATCATTAAGCGGCGCCTCGAACGTCGTTGCGCTGAAGCGCCGCAAGTTCAACAGGCAATTGAAAAGGCGCTAGTCCAGATCAACGGCAAACCCGACGACCCGCGCAGTTTTGATTCGCTGGATGGACTGCTCAACGCGCAGTCCTACCGGCTGGCGTTTTGGCGGGTCGCCGCCGAGGAAATTAATTACCGCCGCTTTTTTGATGTGAACGACCTGGCCGCGATTCGAGTCGAGCTGCCAAAAGTCTTTGACGCCATTCACCGGCTGACTCTCGAGTTGGTGGGCGCAAGCGCGGTGACAGGTCTCCGCATCGATCATCCCGACGGTCTCTATCTGCCGCGCGAATATTTCGAAAAGCTTCAGCAGCGTTGCGCGAAAGCGCTCGGGATCGGATTGCCCAGGGACGGGCGTGCCGTTTACATGCTGGCGGAAAAAATCCTCACTGGCTCGGAAGCGCTGCGCAAGGATTGGCGCGTACACGGAACCACGGGATACGATTTTGCAAATCAAGTGGCGCAGTTACTCGTCGATTCTTCGGCCGAAACGGCAATCACAAAAACGTTCCATCGTTTCATCGATCACTCGATGCCGTTTGGACACCTGCTGTATGCAAAAAAATTGCAGGTCATGAAGTTGTCCCTGGCCAATGACGTCGATGTGCTGGGCAACATGCTCGACCGACTTTCCGAGCAAAACCGATGGTATCGCGATTTCACGCTCGAAGCGCTCTCGCGTGCGGTGCGCGAGACGATCGCTTGTTTTCCGGTTTATCGAACGTATCTCGAACCGGGACAGCCGGTGGCCGAGGAAGATCGGCAGATTATCGAGCGGGCCATCGCCGCAGCCAAGCGTCGCAATCCGGCAATCGAAGAATCGGTTTTCGATTTTCTCCGCGACGTATTGCTTTTTCGTTTTCCGCCAAACCTCGACGCCACAGCGCGCGCCGCACACACGCATTTCGTTCTGAAGTTTCAGCAGGCCACGGGACCGATCATGGCGAAAGGACTCGAGGACACCGTCTTCTACATTTACAATCGGCTCGCGGCTTTAAACGAAGTGGGTGGCGAGCCGCAACAGTTCGGATGCAGTGTTGAGGCGTTTCACGAGCGGAATCTGGATCGCAAAAATAATTGGCCGGCGACCTTATTGGCGACCTCGACGCACGATACAAAACGCAGCGAAGATGTGCGAGCGAGAATGGTTGCCATTTCCGAAATCCCGGAGCTCTGGCGTCGTTCGCTGCAACGTTGGCGCGTTGCCAATCGGCGCTGGAAACGGATGATCAACGACGTCGAAGCCCCGGATACGAACGAAGAATACCTGCTCTACCAAACTCTGTTAGGAACGTGGCCTACGCGGGCCGATGGCGAAGCGGAGTCCGTAGCGACGCCGGATTACATAGAGCGAATTCAAGCTTACATGGCGAAAGCGCTTCACGAAGCGAAGATCAACACGAGTTGGATTCAACCAAATGAAGAATGGGACACTGCAATGCGCGACTTTATCGCGAAAATTTTGGATCCATCGCCCCGAAACAAATTCCTTTCAGTGTTGATTCCCATCGCAAATGAGATTGCGCGGCTTGGCGCTGTAAATTCGCTTACGCAAATATTGCTCAAGCTGACTTCGCCGGGAGTGCCCGACATTTATCAAGGCAACGAGATTTGGGATTACAGTCTGGTCGATCCGGACAACCGGCGCCCCGTCGATTACAAGCGGCGTCGTGAAATGCTGCAATCGCTGGTCGCAGCTAATCCAAAGGACCTTGTGCGAACTTGGGCCGATGGCCGGATTAAAATGTTTCTAACGCAGCGCGTCTTGCAATTTCGGCGCGAGCACTTCGAGCTTTTTCAGCGGGGAGAATATCTGCCGCTGACGCCGAGCGGAACATTTGCGGAATGCTGCATCAGCTTCGCCCGACAGCTGGCAGACCAATGGATTGTTGTAATCGCCCCGCGCCTCTCTTCTCGCGTTGGTTTTCCGCCAATTTTTGAGAGTTGGACGGACACCACAGTCGAATTTCCCGAAACGCTTTCGTTGCAGCACGCGCATGATCTTTTCACCTGTCGTCCTGTTCCTATGCAGGATCGACGAGTGAAACTTGCCGACGCATTGTCGATCCTGCCGTTTGCTGCGGTAACTAATCTGTAGACGTCGACCTCTGGGCGACGCGGCGCTGGCGTGAACCGCGCACCCGTGCCGCATTTCGTACGAGCGAGATGTCTACAGATTAGTCATGATAAATGACTGCTATCTCGCCGGCATACGGCCAGGCATCTGCACTTTCTACAAGCCGTGCTCGAACTGGAATCTCACGGACGTAATCCCATTTTTGCGAATAGCTTTCTGCGGTTCGCAGAACGTGATCGAAAAAGCCGCGTTGCCAGATCGGGTCGCGCGAATCAGCACGTTCTACGGTTTTGCCCACAACGCGTTTAAGCGTGCCGACCCAATCTCCAAGAGTCACGTGTGCTGGAATCGCGACGAAAAAATGCAAGTGGTCTGGTAGAATTACGTATCGGCCGACTGCAACTCCCAAGTCCTTCTCCGCTCTTTGACCAAACTCGAGGAAGGCTGCATGGACTCGATGATTTGCAAGCAGGGCCCGCCGCCGATACGTACAGCGCGCGATGAAGTACAGCGGGTCATGCGTGTAAACGAATTCCAGTCTTCGCGGCGGACGGGAAAACTCCGTCATTCTCGGAGCGTAATATTCGGAATTGATGTTGCGCAAATCTGTAGAAGTCGATCTTCTCCGTCAAAGCTGGTGTGAAGGGCAAACGCGCGCCCCGTTTCGCGAGAGCGAAACGTCTACAGCTGTATCCTTTGCCCGCGCCAATTGCCGAAAAGATCGACAAGCCACCGTGCAAAATTGCCAAGATTCATCAGCAGATCTGAGGCAAATCCTACGAACGTAATTTGTGGCGAGGCAAGAATGAGCATGACGCTGAGCAGTAGCAGGTTCATCAAATAGATCACGACGAGCGAGAAGAACGTCCCCTGATCGCTGAGGTCGGTCTGATTTTTCGGTATCATCCAGCACGTAAACGTGAAGTGGAACGCCCACGTCGCGCCGATCACGGCGTAAAGCCATCGGCCGTACGGCTGCATGTTCACGAAAAGACTGAGCGCGCCATACGCGGCGATCGCCAGAATGCTGTAGAGCGGAAAAAAATATGGCGCTAGCGCGATCCAAAAGTTGGCCTTGTTGGTAACCACATGTCCACCGTCACGGCCAACGCGAAATCGGCTCACGCGGCCCCCCATCAACCAAACCCACAGCGCGTGAGTCAATTCGTGTCCGAAGACATAAATGAGGATCGGGCGCGGAAGACCGAAGAAAGCGATTAACCAGAGCACCGCGCCCAATGAGAAAAACCAAAATTCTTCGCCTGCCCAAAGCCGTTGCGTGACGG
>JBKPGQ010000079.1:0-1612 GCA_046729455.1 Verrucomicrobiota bacterium | reverse complement strand
GTACAATTCCGTTTACAAAAAGAATCGGGCGCGCTCGCCAAGATCGACATCTCACTTCCAGGAACGCCGCATGAGATCGGTTCTCTGCATCCGCTTCACCAAATGCACGAGCGTGCAATCCAAATTTTTCGAAGAATGGGCTTCGCGCTCGCCGAAGGTCCCGATGTCGAAACGGAGTGGTACTGCTTCGATGCTCTGAATACGCCACCAGACCACCCTGCCCGCAATGAACAGGACACGTTTTATTTGTCCGACGGTCGACTTCTGCGAACGCATACATCAACCGTGCAAATCCGCGCGATGGAATCCGTGCCGCCGCCCCTGCGCGTGATTGCTCCAGGGGCCGCTTATCGCCGAGACGAAATTGACGCGACTCATAGCGCGCAGTTCCATCAGATCGAAGGACTGTATGTCGATGAAAACGTGAGCGTCGCGGATTTGAAAGGCGAGGTCGAATTCTTCCTGCGGGAACTTTTTGGTTCCGAAACCGAAGTGCAATTTCGCCCGCATTACTTTCCGTTTACCGAGCCGAGTTTGGAGGTGCATGTGCGATCAAAGGCTCTGAAGCGCGGCGAGCAGTGGATCGAGGTGGCCGGTTGCGGCATGGTGCATCCAGCCGTTTTCGAAGCGGTCAACAAAGCGCGTGGCGATAACAGTTACGATCCCGAAAAGTGGAGCGGCTACGCATTCGGTCTCGGAATGGACCGGCTAGCGATGGTTCTGTTCGATATCCCCGACATCCGCCTGTTCGCGCAAAACGATTTGCGCTTTCTCCGCCAGTTTGCATGAAATTTTCCGTTAACTGGCTGCGCGAATTTGTCGATCTTCCAAAAAATCCGGAAGAGATCGCCGAACTGCTGACTCGCGCCGGCATTGAAACTAAAAACATCGAGACACGGGGCGCGAACATCGACAAAGTGATCGTTTCGCAAATCATCGCCTCCTCGCGCCACCCGAATGCTGATCGGCTCACAGTTTGCGAAGTGGACGACGGCAGCGGCACGAAACGCCAAATCGTTTGCGGCGCGACGAATTACAAAGTCGGCGACAAAGTTCCGCTTGCGTTGCCGGGGGCAAAGCTGCCGAACGGAACTGAGATTCGAAAAAGCAAGCTGCGCGGTGTCGAATCGGAAGGAATGCTTTGCAGCCCAATCGAGATCGGCCTCGGCGAAGATGCGTCCGGCCTGTTGATTTTGTCGGTAGATACAAAAATCGGCATGCCGATCGGCGATCTTTTCGCCGCGGACACGATTCTCGACGTCGAGATCACGCCAAACCGTGGCGATCTGCTGAGCCATTTCGGTCTCGCCCGCGAAATCGCGGCACTGACCGGAAAGAAACCCAAGTTAATGCCACCCGAAGTAAAGATCGACATCAAGCGATCAGGCGTGAGCATCGCCGCGACAAGCGAATGTCCATTTTTCTCGGCGCGGAAGATCGACAATGTGAAAGTGGGTCCGAGCCCGCAATGGTTGCGCGCGAAAATCGAGAGCGTTGGAGTTCGCTCCATCAATAATATCGTCGATATCTCGAACTTCGTAATGCTGGAGCTTGGACAACCGACGCACGCGTTCGATGCAAACAAATTGAAGGGCAGCATCAACGTGCGTCT
>JBKPGQ010000078.1:0-2833 GCA_046729455.1 Verrucomicrobiota bacterium | reverse complement strand
TCAGTTGGGCCACGGTGCGCTAAACCACGTTGTATCGATTACTGGCGTGAAAGGCAACCCGCAGCCGGAAAAATGGAAAATTGTTTTGGAGGACCCTGACGGCGGCGGGGTACGCCAGGTGGAAGTCGCCGAAGGAAAGATCGATTCGGAGCACCGGCCCGGTCGCTCAGTTGCGGGTTCCACCGAAGGCGCAACGATCGACACCTCTCGTTTGAACCTGGATTCGAGCGGTGCGTATGAAGTGGCGAGCCATACGGCGGACTTATCGCACGCCAATTTTGCAACAGTCGATTACACCTTGCGTACAGACGAGCGAGGTGAACCGGTCTGGATCGTCACTCTTTTGAGTAGATTGTCTCGTCCGGTCGGCACGATTCATATCGGAGCGATGCGCGGAACGGTGAAGCGAACTGAAGGAATGTTTGCCGGCGCAACGATGGAAGATGTGGAGAACGATTACGACAGCGACGAGGAAAGCGGCCCGTTTAGCGGCGTCAAAAGGCGTATCAAGGATACTTTTCACCGGACGCAGGAGGAAGCGCGAGATATGTTTGAGAGAGTCAAGCGCTCGTTTACTGACTTCATCAACCGCGGGTAGAAACGCAAAGTGAATGGCGCGTCCGACAAGTGGCCTCCTCTGCCTTTTGCAGAGTGGAAAGATACCGCTGGCACCCTGCATATGTGGACGCAGATCGTCGGCAAGATTCGACTGACGCTCAGTCCATGGACGAACCACTCCTGGCACGTCACGCTCTACGTGACTTCTCGCGGCCTGACGACTTCACCCATCCCGCACGGCTCTCACACCTTCGAGATACAGTTTGATTTCATCGATCACCAGTTGCTCATCGACAAGAGCGATGGTTCGCGACGAACCATTCAACTGAAACCGCAATCGGTCGCCGAGTTTTATCGGACCATGATGAAGATGTTGAGCGATCTCGAGCTGCCCGTGACCATCAATACCACGCCTAACGAGGTCGAGAATGCGGTCCCGTTTGATCAAGATGAAGAGCACCGCTCTTATGATCGCGAATATGCCAACCGGTTCTGGCGCGTGCTGGTGCAGAGCGATCGTGTTTTCAAGGAATTCCGCTCGCGTTTCTGCGGGAAGTGCAGTCCGGTGCATTTTTTCTGGGGTAGTTTTGATCTGGCCGTGACGCGTTTCTCCGGGCGGCCAGCGCCGCCCCATCCCGGGGGAGTTCCGCATTTGCCGGACGAGATCACGCGCGAGGCATACTCGCAGGAAGTAAGCAGCCTTGGTTTTTGGCCCGGCAACGCTGCGGCGCCGACACCAGTTTTCTATTCCTATGCTTATCCGGAACCGCCTGAATTCGCAGAGGCGACAATTCAGCCGGATGCGGCTTTCTACGAGGCCAAGCTGCGCGAATTCATACTGCCTTATGACGCGGTGCGCGCTGCTGAAAACCCGGATGAGGTCCTTATCAACTTTGCGCAGAGCGCCTACGACGCTGCGTCGAAGCTGGGGAAGTGGGACCGCGCCGCACTCGAGGAAAAGAAACCAGCCTTGCATTCGGCTCCCCAACATTCGTAATTAAGCGAGATGAATCCTGGTTGCGCAGCCGAGCAACACGCCTGGCGTGAAGTGAAAGATGGATGGCGTCCTTTGTACGGCGACGTGGACAAAATCGGGGTCGCCGTTGAATGGCATGATTTTCACACAAAGCATTCCTTTGATTGGGGACGCACTTTTCATCCGAATAGCCTGGAGTTCTGTTTGAATCTCGAGGGCCACGGTGCAGTAGGCACTGAACGTCGCGCGCGGAGCGACTATGTTCCGGGCAACTGCGGCTATTACGCGATTGCCGATGGACCACTACCGGCCTCGCGGCGAGCACACGACCATCACCAGTTCGTGACGTTGGAATTCTCCCGGGAACATTTGCAAAAACAATTCGTGCGGAACGAAGCCGATCTTGAGCCGGAGATTCGCCGGATTGTGTTTGGAGACAAGGAGGAAAACGTCGTAGCGCCCGCGCGTCCGATGACAATGCAACAACGCAGCGTGGTCGCTAATTTGGCCGAGCCTCCGGTCGCAAAAGCAGCCCAAATCCTTTGGTACCAAGGCAAGGCCCTGGAGCTCATGGCGCATTTTCTTTTCGCGCCAAAAGACCCAGAGTTTTTCTGTATGCGGCAAAAACGCGTCGCGCGCGAACGCGTCGAGCGCACGAAGGAACTTTTGGCTCGCGATCTCGCTAACCCGCCTACCCTGGAGACGATAGGACAGGAAGTGGGCTGCAGTCCTTTCTATCTAAGCAGAATTTTTTCTCGCGAAGTAGGTCTGACCATTCCGCAATATTTGCGCAACCTCCGAATGGAACGTGCAGCTGAATTATTGCGCACCGGACGCTACAACGTTACTGAAGCCGCCACAGAAGTTGGTTACTCGAGCATGAGTCACTTTAGCAAAGCATTTTGCGAAACGATCGGTTGCTGCCCGGTGCTTTATCCGGCGGCGAAGAACGTCATCTTGGATCGCTGATGCGTTAACACGTTGGAGCGTCCCTCCTTCTGTCATGTTGAGCGGAGCGAAACAACTCTGGCTATCGGCGAGCAGCACATGAGACTCCAGAAATATCAGAGATTCTTCGCTTCGCTCGGAATGACACCAAGGGACCCGCTTTAACGGTTCAAGGATGAAAATTAGCCGTGCACTCATTTCTGTTTCCGACAAAGCCGGTATTGCCGCGTTTGCCCGCGAACTGGAGCGGCAGGGCGTGGACATTATTTCTACCGGCGGGACGGCAGACTTACTGAGGAAGGAAAAAATTCCGGTGCGCGAGATCTCGAGCTTCACCGCATTTCCAGAAGT
>JBKPGQ010000077.1:0-2276 GCA_046729455.1 Verrucomicrobiota bacterium | reverse complement strand
CTCGATCTGTTTGAGTTAAAGACGGAACACCTGGCGAAACTGAATCTCGGGACGGACGAAGAGCCGCGCGTGTTCGGCGAGAAAAATGCGACGAAAGCGATTCGCGCGATTGAGCGGGCCCGGACCCTGCCGCTTTCGCGGTGGCTCTTTGCGCTTGCCATTCCGGATGTGGGAAGAACGACAGCAACGCAACTTGCCCGTTTTCACCAAACAATTGACGACATCGCCAATTCGCCGCTGCTCCATGATGTCTTGGAGTACCACGAGAGGCGGGAAGAGAGGGAGGACGCAAAAGAAATTGCCGACCGACTTATCCAAGCCGGTTTCGCGAAGCCGTCGAAAAGCAAAGCCGAAAAAGGCCGCGGCATTACCACGGAAGTGGGACCTGTCGTTGCACAAAGCGTCCTGGATTTCTTCGCCTCAGCGGCCGGAAAGAAAATTCTACGCCGGATAAAACAACTAGGGATTCACCCCAAGAGCGAAAAAGTCTCAGTAAAGAAAGCGGCGGAATTGCCGCTGGTTGGAAAAACATTCGTGCTCACCGGAACATTGCCCTCGATGACGCGCGAAGAAGCGACAGAGAGAATCGAAGCTCTTGGAGGCCACGTCACCGGCAGCGTGAGCAAGAAAACCGATTTCGTGCTCGCAGGCGCAGAGCCAGGAAGCAAATTCGACAAAGCGAAAGAACTTGGCGTGCCAATTATCGACGAGGCCGAGTTTCGAAAGATGTTGTGACTCAGCTAACCGCCGCTATCCGTGGCGTGCGGTCAAAAAGAATTCTGAGATCGCCAACCTACGGCGTAGGTGGCTCGTCGGAACCGAGCGAGAGCGGGATCGCCTGCTGATTCATTGCTGGCGTGCCCGGAGCGGCAAGTAATAGCCCAGTCTTGCTGGCGGGATGAAGGGTGGCTTGCACGTTGAACGTCAGTTTTTGATTCCCTCGCATCACAGTGATTGGGACAACGTCTCCGGCTGTGATGAAGAACGAGGCATCCAGCACATCTTCTGGCTGAGTTACCTTCTTCCGGCCGACTTGTAAGAGAATATCGCCGGCTTTGATTCCGGAACGGGCCGCCGGGGTCTCCTCCATGATTTGCGTCATTTCCGCGAGCGAACCTTCTATCGGCTGCCGCGCCATGGAGACATTGATCCCGATCCAGCCATGCCTGGCCTCGCCAAAACGCATGAAATCGCCCCTAATTTTCTCGGCGGCTTCAATTGGCACGGCGTAACACGCAGCGTTGTTCTCAAGACTGCTGACCACAATACCAACAACTTCCCCTTTCATGTTCAACAGCGGCGCGCCGGCTTCTCCGCGCTGCGACGGCAGATTAAGACGCATGTGTGTGGTGGAAAAATAACGGCCCAGATATTTCCGATCAAATCCCGCGACCATGCCGAAATTGGGCGTTTCCGGCAGATCCAAAGGGAAACCGATCGACACAACAGGTGTTGCTACTTCCAATTGTTCAGATTTGCCAATCGGCAGGGCCGGAGTGGCCTCATCGATTTTTAGCATCGCCGTTCCGCTGCGGATATCTGCCAGAAGCTGGCGTGCCGGGTATTTTTTGCCGCCGAATTCGATTGTGAAATTTCCTGCTTCGCCTCCAACAGTATATGCGGTGTAAAGGGTCCCGGTGGGATCGATAAAAAATCCAGTGCCGCAAATCTCGCTGTGTTCATCGACGCCGTGAATCTTGACCACTGCTTTGGCGGCGCGCGCGAAGATGTCTTTGACCTGATGGCTAGCTGCAGTAGCGGACTCCGCCTGCGCCATGGCTCGCTTAAGGCTCTCCTTAATCCGATCGCTACCTGTCTTGGTGGACTGCTCCTCCGCGAAGAGCGAACTGACGCCCAAGCAGAAAATCAGCGCGAATGCGGCGTTACGGGACATAGTGAGGCGCAAATTCTTAACTTGCGATACTGGGACGCGCAAGCCGTGTGAGGCGCGTCGCCCTATATCGTGCCTAAAATCTGAAAGTCGGCTCATAACTCACGGGGACGCTATCGAGCACGTAGCGCGGCGGGGCTGCGGCTCGGTGAGTCTGGGCGCTTCCATTGAAACTGCGAACCGGCTGCGTCCTGAAAATCTGCGTGGCCACCGGAGATGTGAGGCTCCATTCTCCTTCGGTGCTCGCCGGGGCCGACAAAGCCGGCGGACTCTGGAGGGCAACGCGAGCCGTCTCCGGTTGCTGATAAATCTTCAGTGAAATGACCGCGGCGCAGACTAGGACTGCCGCGACGGCAGATGGATACGAGGCGAGAGATCGAACATC
>JBKPGQ010000076.1:0-6915 GCA_046729455.1 Verrucomicrobiota bacterium | reverse complement strand
CCAGACGGGCAAGGATGAAGGTCCGCTCACGCTCGAGCGCTCGAAGACGGTGGACGAGGAAATCTCCTCCCACGTGATTGACTTCCTCGACCGCAATGATCCCAAGAAGACTAACAAGCCCTTCTTCGTCTGGTACAACCCAGCGCGCATGCACGTCACAACCGTGCTGTCGGACAAGTATCTGGATATGTTCGGCACCAAAGGCGGGAAGGACTGGGGCGCCAACGAAGCCGGCATGAAGCAGATGGACGATAACATCGGCCTCGTCCTCAAGAAGCTCGAAGACATGGGCCAGCTCGACAACACCATCGTCGTCTTCACCACCGACAACGGCGCCGAGGTCCAAACCTTCCCGGACGGCGGCGTCACCCCGTTCAAAGCCGGGAAGCTGTCGACCTGGGAGGGCGGCATGCGCGCTCCGTGCGTCATCCGCTGGCCGGGCGTCATCAAGCCGGGCACCATCTTCAAGGAAATGTTCGCGTCGCTCGACTGGGTGCCGACGTTCGTGGAAATCGCCGGCGGCCCCAAAGGGGAGGAACTGAACAAGCAGATCATGGCGGGCAAATACAAGGGCATCGTGAAGACCAAGCTCGATGGGTTCAACCAGATCGACTACCTCACCGGAAAGTCGGAAAAGTCGAATCGCGAGTACTTCTTCTACTACCAGGGTCGCGAGCCCTCGGCGGTGCGCTACAAGAACTGGAAGTTCTACTACACCATGATGGGCTCGACCGGCCTCGCTGCACTTAATCCGGCGACGACCTTCCACTGGACTCAGCTCCAGAACATCATGCGCGATCCATTCGAGAATAACGTCGGGGCAGAACAGAAGGGCGCATTCTCGGCGGCGGGTGCGCTGGCCGGCCCGGTTACGGCGTATATCTATGACTGGAACCTCCTGCCCATCGGCCAGCTCCTGTGGCAGAAGGAACTCATGTCCTACGTCGACTTCCCGCCGCTCCAGTTGGCGGCGAGCTACAACCTCGAACAAGTGCTCGATCAGGTGCGGGAGATGAGCAAGGACCACCCGAGCCAATAGTTGTTCGCCATCCTAGGATTGATAACGACGGCGGGCGGCTCGAAAACGGGCCGCCCGCTTCCTCTCAGCGAAACGGGTAGGACTACAACGAAAGGAGAAGAATCATGAGAACAAAAAGAGGGATGCGGCACAGCCTATCGTTGGTCGCAGTAGTGACGTTGGCGTTGTTAATGACCACCGGTGTTACCCGTGCCGCAGACCCAAAGAAACCCAACATCCTCATCATCTGGGGCGACGATATCGGCTATTGGAACGTTAGCGCTTACAACCAGGGAATGATGGGTTACCAGACGCCGAACATTGACCGTATCGCCAAGGAAGGCGCGTTATTCACCGACTGGTACGGCCAGCAAAGCTGCACGGCCGGACGCTCGTGCTTCATCACGGGGCAGAACGGTTTCCGCACCGGATTGCTCAAGGTTGGATTGCCGGGCGCGAAGGAAGGTTTGCAGGCACGGGATGTGACCATCGCGGAGTTACTCAAGGCACAAGGCTATAACACCGGCCAGTTCGGTAAGAACCATCTCGGCGATCGCGACGAACATCTGCCCACAGCGCACGGCTTCCACGAATTCTACGGATCGCTCTACCACCTTAACGCTGAGCAGGAGCCGGAGCACCCAGACTATTTCAAGGACCCGGAGATGCGGAAAAAATATGCCACGCGCGGCGTGCTTCATACCTGGGCGAACCCGGACGGTTCGCAGAAGATCGAGTTGACCGGCCCGCTTAACATCGAGCGGATGAGAACAGTGGACGACGAATTCACCCGGGAAGCCCTCCGTTTCATGGAAGAATCCAAGAAGGAGAACAAGCCATTTTTCCTCTGGTGGAATGCCACTCGCATGCATATCTGGACGCATCTCTCACCGCAATGGGAGGGTAAGACTGGTCTGGGTGCTTATCCCGACGGCATGCTGGAGCACGATTACGACGTCGGCCTCTTACTCGACAAGCTCAAGGAACTCGGCCTCGAGGACAATACCATCGTGATGTATTCGACCGACAACGGCGCGGAGAAATTCTCCTGGCCGGATGGCGGCACAGCGCCGTTCCGCAACGAGAAGGCCAGTAACTGGGAAGGTGCTTACCGGGTGCCCTGCGCTATTCGCTGGCCCGGGGTCATCAAACCCGGCACAGTGCTCAACGACATCTTCTCGCACGAAGATATGTTGCCTACATTGCTGGCGGCGGCCGGTGTGCCGGATGTCAAAGAACAACTACTCAAAGGCATGAAAGTCGGAAACAAGACCTTCAAGGTTCATCTCGACGGCTACAACCTGACCGACGCGCTTGCCAGCAAGTCACCCAGCCCGCGCCACGAGTTCTTTTATTTCAACGACGACGGCTCACTGGTCGGGCTGCGCTACAATCAGTGGAAAATCGTTTTCGCCGAACAGCGCGCGGACAGCCTGGACGTGTGGCAAGACCCATTCGTGCCGCTGCGTTTCCCAAAACTTTTCAATCTACGCTCCGATCCGTTTGAGACCGCCGACCACGAAAGTATAGACTATGGACACTGGCGGATTGACCACGCCTTCGTCATGGTGCCCGCACAGCAATACGTCGGGCAATTCCTAGCCACGTTTAAGGAATTCCCGCCCAGCCAGAAGCCCGGCAGCTTTTCGATTGACGACGCGCTGCAAAGTTTGCAGAACGCGCCCAAGGCCACCGGGAACTAACACAAAGGAGAATGATATGTTAAGTCAGACCTACAAGCTAAGACTCGTAAGTGTTGCGGAGGCCGTGCTTGGATTTGTCGCGACAGTTGCTCACGCCCAGGATCCGCTTGCTTCCTGGAATGACGGGCCAGCCAAACAGGCAATCCTCGAATTCGTTAAGACGACTACGACTCAAGGCAGCCCACAGTTCGTGCCATCTGAGGCGCGCATCGCTACGTTCGATCAAGACGGCACGCTCTGGGTCGAGCACCCAATTTATACCCAGGTCATGTACTGCCTTGAGCGGGTGCCCGAGCTAGTTAAGGCCAAGCCCGAACTTAAGAACAAGCCACCGTTCAATACCGTGCTGGAACTGCTTGACGGCGACCGCGCAGCAATGGAGAAGCTGACGATGAAGGATCTCGAGAAGATCGCCGCCGCCACGCTGACCGGCATGCCGGTGGAAGAGTTCAACGCCGAGGTCAAGAAGTGGCTGGCGGAGGCCAAAGACGCGCGCTGGAAACGGCCTTACACTGAACTGACCTACCAGCCTATGCAGGAAGTTCTGCGTTATCTGCGCGACAATGGGTTCAAGACCTACATCGTTACCGGAGGTGGACAAGATTTCGTCCGAGTGTACGCAGAGCAGACGTACGGCATTCCGCCCGAACAAGTGGTTGGCACCGCCGCTGGCACAAAGTATGGCTATGACAAGGAAGGCAAACCGTTCCTGACCAAAGAACCGAAGCTGCTTCTCAACGATAATAATGCTGGTAAGCCGGAGGGCATCCACCTGATGATTGGGCGTCGACCGTTCGCTGCATTCGGCAACTCCACCGGCGACAAGCAGATGCTCGAATACACTAGGGCGGGCGACGGCGCGCGGATCGCGATGCTCGTGTTACACGACGATGCAGAGCGAGAGTATGCATACGGCCCCGCTCATGGGTTGCCTGACACGAAAGTCGGCACGTTCACGCAGGCGCTCTATGACGAGGCGAAAAAGAACGGCTGGACGGTCATCAGCATGAAGAAAGATTGGAAAGTAATTTTTCCTTTTGAGAGCAAGTGAGCGCGCCGGGCCGAAGAAGTTTGTGCCTCTGCGTATGTAGGTGTTTAGCGCCAAGCGCGCTGTCTCATTTTAGCCTGGGGTATCACCCCAGGAATTGGGATTGCCGACCGAACAAGCGCTGAAAGCGCGTTTCAATCTGGTGGGTCTTGCATCGTTCCAGTTGATGGAACAAATGGCCGCCTGTGCTGAATCGCGCTTTCAGCGCTAGATGCGTTTTGGGACCAGATCGCTGGGGCGTTGCCCCAGGTTGTGATTGAACGCCGCGCCTGTAGCGCTAAACACACACCTGCATATTGCCCTAAAGTCCTATAGCCGATTGCACTGTTGGCGTGGCATGATTAGATCGATCCGGCCTTATGAAATTCCTTAATACTTCTTTGCTCCAATGCGTGGCCGTAACGGCGGCGCTTTTTATTTCGCCATTTGAAATCGCGGCAGCACAATCTCCCGCAGGATCCGATCGATCGGCCGGCTCGACGTGGCCACGCGAAAAATACAGCGACGGAAACCGACTCATCATTTATCAACCCCAAGTCGATGACTGGAAAAACTTCCAGGATTTGAGCTGGCGAATGGCGATTTCACTTACGCCCAAGAATGGAAAGACAGTAGTGGGCGTTGTGGAAATGAAGGGAAACACCGACGTGGACAACATCGCCAAGGTCGTCGTCATCACGAATCCGCAGGTTACAGGCACCTACTTTCCTTCATTGGACAAAGCAAGTGCGGAAAAAATGGAACAATTGTTTAAGACATTTGTGCCATCGACATTCTCGATCTCTTTGCATTCTTTGATCGCGTCCACGCCAAAGAAGGAGGTGCCGGTCGGCGCGCAATTGAACAATGACCCGCCGAAAATCTTTGTCGGTTACCGGCCGTCAATCCTGCTCAGCGTGAATGGTGAGCCGGTCCTTTCCGAAGTTCCCAACACGAAGCTGAAGTTCGTAGTTAACACGCAGTGGCCATTATTCTTTGACGCTGGGAATTCCACTTACTACCTCGCGGTTGGTCAGCAATGGCTGGCTAGCAATAGCCTTGAAGGTCAATGGTCGGCCACGAAGAAGCTGCCGCCGGACATGTCCAAGGTACCGCAGGACAAGCAGTGGAGCGCGCTCAAAAAATTTATCCCGCCGCCCACCAAAACGGGCGGCGTGACGCCTGACGTTTTCTACAGCGATAAACCGGCCGAGGTTATCCTTTTCGATGGTCAGCCTGTTTACTCCCAAATTCCGGATACCCAGCTTGAATACGCAACGAACACAAACAGTGTTGTGTTCGTCTATACGCCGACGCAGCAATTTTATTATTTGACCGCGGGTCGTTGGTTCCAGGCGACTGATTTGCAACAGGGGCCCTGGACTTATGCGACGCCAGACCTCCCTCCTGATTTTGCCAAAATTCCGCTGAGTAGTCCTGCTTCAGCAATACTGGCTACGGTTCCCGGGACCGAGGAAGCGAAGGATGCGGTTTTGCTGGCGCAGGTCCCGACGACGATAACGGTCAGACAAAAGGAAGCAGCGGCTAAGGCAAAGGTCGAGTATGCAGGTGATCCTAAGTTTGAGCCGATCAAGGGAACGTCGATGGAGTATGCGACGAACACTCCCGATAAGGTCATCAAGGTCGGAGACGTCTATTACCTTTGCCTGCAAGGCATCTGGTTTATGTCTCCTAACCCGCAAGGGCCATGGACTACATGCGCCTCGGTTCCGCAAGAGATCTACACGATTCCATCAAGCTCACCAGTTTATAACGTGACGTATGTTACCCAAACCGGGAACCCCGACGGCACCGTTACATCGAACTATACAGCGGGATATTTAGGCACGTTCATCCTCGGTGCGACTACCGGAGCGATCCTTGCTGACGGGAGCGGCTATTGGTGGCCACCATATTGTTATGGTGGTTTTTACTATCCCTATCCCGGGACATACTGTGGCGCTTACTATGGGGGCTACGGTTATCATTATCCAGCGCCTTACTATGATTCCGCCACGGGAGCTTATGGCTGGAAACAGACTGCTCATGGGCCGTACGGCTCGGCAACGAGAGGAGCTGGTTACAACCCTTACACCGGGACCTACGCGCGAGGCGCATCCGTTTCAACTCCTTACGGCAGCAGAAGCGCCGCACAGGCCTATAACCCGTATACCGGCACCTATGCTCAGACCAGGCAGGGTTCAAGCCCGAACGCGCAGTGGGGGAGCTCGTATGTCTCGCGAGGAAACCAGAGCGCTACCATGGGTCATTACTCAACCGCGAACGGCACCGTAGCCGGAATTTCTGGGTCAAAAGGTGGAGAGGCCGCCGGGGCGAGTACCAAATGGGGAAACACGGCGGTCGGCAAAACTTCCAGCGGCAATATGTACGCCGGGCACGATGGCAATGTGTACAAGAATACGGGTAACGGCTGGCAGAAGTACGATAATGGAAGCTGGAATTCCGTAAATAAACCTCAGCCTAACTGGCAAGGGGCAGAAAATAATCAGCAACGGACAGGGAGCGAGAACTATCAGCAGCGGTCGTCAGCAGGAGGTAGCGATGATCGATCGAGCAGCGCGGGTGGCTTCGAGCGTTCAGGGGGAGGCGGTTTCGATCGATCCGGCGGTGGAGGCGGATCCGGTGATTTGGATCGCGAGGCTCAGAACCGGTCGCGTGGTGACTTTTCGAGTCAGCGGTTCCAGGGCTTTCAGGGCGGCGGCTTTGATCGCTTCGGTGGTGGAGGAGGATTTGGCGGTGATCGCTTTGGCGGCGGCGGAGGCTTTGGCGGCGGTGATCGCTTCGGTGGCGGGGGCTTTGGAGGCGGTGGCTTTGGGCGCTTTGGCGGATTTGGCGGCGGTGGTGGGTTCAGAGGTCGGCGCTGAAAATTAATGCTTGGAATTTCCCGATTTTATTTCTAGAAAAGCTCAAACCACAAACCAACCACTTAAAGGAAAGATATGAAAAAACTATTAACACTGATAAGTATCGCCAGTATCGGCACGGTCCTGGTACTAATATCCGCGTCCGAAGCGACTGCCGCCAGCGGGAGTGAAATCTCCAGGAAAGAAGCCTTGCTTGCGCAGTCGGGTTTTAAGGTCGTAACGGTCACGACTCCGAAACAAAAAGAGGCGGTCAACGGACTTGCTCAGGGCAGGTGTTCGGCC
>JBKPGQ010000075.1:0-2219 GCA_046729455.1 Verrucomicrobiota bacterium | reverse complement strand
TGATCGCGGCTGATCGATTTGTTTGCATCAACCGGTTGCGCGATCTCAAGCTGAGGCGCTTCCCCGCGCTCAACCAAGTCGAGCATCAGAGCCGTGGTCCCAATCTTCATAGCGGTGGCCCATTCGCTCATATTCGAGTCGCCAAGAATAACGTGGAACCGGCGATAACGGCTCGCGTCCACATGTGGCTCGTCACGCGTGTTGATCAGAGGGCGGCGGTTCATCGTATCGATGCTCACAACCACACTGAAGAAATCCGCGCGCTGCGAGATCTGATAGACCCCGAGCTCGCCCTGCGCACTCTCCGCTTCGATCCCCATCTTGCCCGCACCTCCGAAAATCTGGCGAGTTATGAGAAACGGCAGCATTCCCGCAACAATCCGGTCCCACGCGATGTCGCGTCTCATCAGGTAATTGTCGTGGCAACCGTAACTATGCCCGGCAAAGTCGGTATTGTTCTTGTAAAGACGAACTTCAAATCCGGAAGGCAACTTCTGATTTCTACGCCGTGCGCACTCTGCCAGAATGCGTTCTCCTGCTTTGTCCTGTGCAACAATCTGCCGGAGGGTTGTGCACTCCGGGGTAGAATATTCCGGGTGTGCGTGATCGTTGTAAAAGCGCGCGCCATTTGAAAGGACAAGATCGCTTTTTATTTCCTCGAAGCTGAGAGGACGGCGTTTATCGATCTCGTAATAGGCCGATTCGTCGGTGTCCTGAAGCAACTCTCGCGCGCGAAACCCTCGTGCGTCGAGATGCGGGTCCTCCAGTTCGTAATCCCATTTCATCAGCGCACCGTTCTCGGTATAGCGCCGGACCAGCTCGATCGACTCAGCCACGACATCGACAGTCTCCGCACCGCCGAGAGTGATGCCGTATTCCGTCTCCAGCCCAAAGACGCGTTTCATCAAATCCTGCCCTTTTTCGATGTCACTTGGCCAATATACCGATGGGGATTCGGCGCGACGCTGTGGTCATTTTCTCTTCGCAGCTCAGATCACGCCAAAGGTTGCACGCGCTCGCGCGTCGGAAACCGGTCTGACAGGCGAAATTTTGACAACGTTCTCCGGATCGTAATCGATCAGCTTGAGCCAGTCTTCGGTGATGTCGGTGGTCGGGAAAATATCGTTCTCCATGAACTCGGCGTTAAAGGCGAGCTGCAGATCCGTTTCGCGAATTCCTTGCTCCTGTTGGGTAGCAATCGCCCGTTTAATCGCCATCGCTTTTGCACGCTCCACGATCGAGGCAATGATTGCGCCACTGATAAGATCGCTGCGGTAAAGGGTCTCCTTGCGTCCACTGCGCAGCGTCACTTCCAGGAATTTGTTCTCGTCGCGGCGCGTAAACTGCCAGTCGACAAAGCGCTCGATCAGACGCTCGATCGATGCGCCCAGGCCATCGGCTTCCTTGGCAAGCACACCGTCGTAAGGAAGATCGTCTGTGAGATAGATGCGGTAGATTTCTCGTGCGCCATCTTTATCTGGCCGGCTAACTTTTATTTTTCGATCGATTCGGCCCGGCCGCAAAATTGCGGGGTCGATCAGATCTGCGCGATTGGAAGCAAGGATGATGACTACGTCATTGAGCGAATCGATCCCATCCATCTCCGAGCAAAACATCGGGACCAGCGTCGAAAGAATGTTCGAATGACGCGATGCGCGGCGCGTGCCAAGAATCGATTCGGCTTCATCGATGAATAGGAACGGCATAAAACCCTCGCCGCGTTTCTCGCGAGCCGTAGCAAAGATCTCGCGTACCATTCGCTCCGATTCGCCCACCCACATGTTCAAAATCTCGGGGCCCTTGACGTGCATGAAATACTCCTGCATCTCAGCTCCCGTTTTTTCACGGAGTTGCTTGGTCAAATTATAGGCAGTCGCCTTCCCAATCAGCGTCTTCCCACAACCCGGCGGACCGTAAAGCAGAAAACCCTTCGGTGTGGCATGCTGAAACTTTTGGAAAAGCTCGACGTGCAAAAGTGGAAGCTCGATTGCATCCTTGATCGCTTGCAGCGCCGTCTCTTGGCCGCCGACCTTTTCCCACGGCAGCTCGGGCACATCGTCTAGATAATGTTCGTGCGACTTGGGGCTCGAGAGCGTTTCCAAAGCCATCCGGTAGTTTGAGTCGACACGGACTTCGTCGCCTGATTTCAAAGTGGAATCAGCAAGATCAGCGGAACGCTGTAACACCATCGATTGCAATCCGTGCTCCGAACCGACCCG
>JBKPGQ010000074.1:0-2377 GCA_046729455.1 Verrucomicrobiota bacterium | reverse complement strand
TCCCTGACGGCTATATCGGATGACAGACGCAGGGCCGTCATATTCGCCTGCACGAAACGAAAAATCGCCAGCGACATCAGCCCGAGGATTGCCACAGCAAGCATGATTTCGAGCAACGTGAAACCAAGGGAATTTCGAATTTCGAATTTCGAATTTCGAGTTCTAGTTTTGCCGTTACCCCGGACGGTAAACATAAAACTGGATGTGTTTTGACTGGGGAACACCGCCTTGCTGCCACTGAGCAGTTAAAGTGACGAGGTAGATTCCGTTGAGAAGCGTATTATCCGGTTCTGTCAGTTCCGCGGCCGAGGTTTTTTGGACAACCTTTATGCCTCCGTAATTGGTATCGACCTTGAATTCCTTGGAATCATCAGGAACGCTTTTCGCAGCCTGAATTTCTGCCATGCGATTCGACAAAATCTGTCGCACAACGCCTTCTTCGGCGTTGATCGTGCTCGCATTGAGGCAATTCTCGACTGCGTGTCCAAGCGCGATGACCCCGAGCGCGAAAATCGTGATTCCAAGCAGAACCTCGTACAGCGCAAAGGCGCGATGAAACTTTCGAACTTCGGTTGCGTTAACGGACCACATAACTCGTAATCTCTGGCCGTCCCGTTAGTGGCGAGTAATTCGCAGTCCATGAACCAGCCGAGCCTTGATAGCGAATGGTTGCTGGTTCGCAGGTCCCCGATGGCCAGAAAATCCATTCAGCCGGATATTTTTCCGCCAATGCCACCGGCAATGAGAGCCTCAACGTGCTTCCCCTGCTGGGACGGAATTCAGCTTTTGCTTTCGCTTCCTCATCTTCTGCGAAGGCTTCCGGCCGCACGGCGACATTGTTTTTGCCCCAAACAATCAAGTAAGGACGACGCTCGGTGACGCTCCGCGTCTGCGCCTGACGCACAAGGTTGTTGAACTCATCCAGCGATTGCTTCAACCGCCTGTTCGCTATCACGCCGCTAAAGCTGGGCACTGCCAGCACAAGTATTAGTAGCAGGATGAAGATAGCGAGAGCAATCTCGATCAACGTAAAACCCCGAGCTCGTTGCACCGCCGAAAATTACTCGTTTCGCCGCAAATCACAACAGCGTCCGCGGGAGGTATCTCGGTCTGCTGACCATATAAACCACCGACGCGGCAGGCGGAGCAAATCATTTACTTACCGACCAGGAGTGTAACCGTGAACTGCAGTAAAGGCGATCGTTTGCGTCCACCAAGCGGGATCGGCGCAATAGCCGAGAAAAGTGTCCACCAGTGTGTTGTCAAGCTTGTCAGAACTCGTCAAGTCCTGGCGAAGTTCTCTGATCGTCTCTGTCCAGTAATCTGCCCAGAAACTGGACCCGTTGTAGATTGCCGTTTCTGCGGTGCCACCGATTTTTTCGAGACCCAAGGCCGCCAATCTCGGCGCCAGAGTACGACCGATCTGATAATCGATTCCTCGCTCACGCGACCATGCAAGCCAACCACTCCAGAACGCACGCATGTCTGGCGGTTCGGCGATTGTGACCGGAAGGAAATCCGGTTCAATCAAGAGGATGGCACCTCCAGGCCGCAAGCTTGCAACCAGATTCGCGATCGCCTTTTCGGCGTCGGCAACATGGTGAAGCACTGCACGAGCCGTGACAACGTCAAAACTACCAGGCTCCACTGGCCCGGCCATGATATCAGCCTTGCGTAACTCCAAATTTGGCAAGCGCACGTCGACGAGTGAAAGATCGAGATCGACGGCTATTGCTCGTCCATCCGGAGCGATCTGTCGGGCAAGCCACGCGGAAATTGACCCGTTGCCGCAGCCGACTTCCAGTGTTCTTGCGCCTGATTTAACGACATCAAGCGATTGAAGATAGCGGCGATGCATGGGATCGAGTAATTCCGACATCAACGCGAGTCGCTTCCCCTCGCCTTTCAAATGGTGACCCAAAACATATTCCGGCATGCGGCGATGACCGTAAGTCGCTGGCGTATTAACGGCAAATGATTGGCGAAACCAAACTACGCGCTGCAATCAGCCGCTAAAAAAAAGCAATCAACCGGCAGCAGCAGCGCCGGCATGTGATAAAGTTTGAGCGGAAATGAAGCCTGCTTTGCGCATCGGCATCGTTGTAGTTGCACTTTGCGTGGTGGCGATGCTTGTGTGGCAGGGAATTACGGCACACGGCGCGCCCGATCCGACACGTCCCAATACCAGCCCAACTGTGGCGTTTCTGGACATTGGGATTCTCGTTTTTCGCGAGGGACTGGAATGCATCCTGGTTCTGGCAGCGATCACTGCCAGCATGATAGGAGCCAAACGCGCCCATCGCCGGCCAGTCGCGCTCGGCGCGGGCCTGGCATTTGTGGCCAGCTTGATCACCTGGTTCATCGCAGTGCGCATCGT
>JBKPGQ010000073.1:0-3909 GCA_046729455.1 Verrucomicrobiota bacterium | reverse complement strand
AGAACTGGCGAAGGCCTTCCCGACAGTCCGGCGCGCTTTGTGAGGTCCCTCACTTCGTCCGGAATGACACAGTCATGTTAGCGGCCTTTTTGGGATGTTCCGGCAGGTGCTTCCTTTTTCTCTTGCGGGCCGATGCCGATTTTTTTCAGGAACGGTTGGATCGATTGTTTGCGGCCGAGGAATTTTTCGATCGAGACGTTGACGTCACGCGAGTCGCCTGGCTCGTAGATTTCGCGGCGTAATTTCATGCCGGCTTGTTTGTCAAGATAGCCATCCTTTGCTTGTTCGAAAACTGTCGCCATGTCTGCGGCGATGGCGTCGGCCCATGCATAACCGTAGTAACCCGCATCGTATCCATTCAGATGGCCGAAGTAGGAAACGAACGTTGTGCTCGGATCGATCGGCAGAAAAACTTTTTCCAGGATCGGATTCGAAATCCCTACGGAATCGTAGGGCATATCTTCAGCGTGCTGATTGTGCAAAGCGAGATCGAGCGATGCGAACGCGAACTGGCGGCGATAAAAAACGCCGGCATTCGCCAGTTTGGCATCGTTCATCTTTTTGATTATCTCGGCAGGAATCTTCTTCGATGGATCGCGGTAGTCCGCCGCAAACGTGTCGAGCACTTTCTTGTCCCAGACCCAATTCTGAAGCATCTGTGATGGTGCTTCGACGAAATCGCCCGGCACATGTGTCCCGGCGAAACGGCCGTACTTCGCGCGAGTGACAATCGAATGCAGAGCGTGGCCGAATTCGTGGAATAGAGTTTCGACCTCCTGGTGTGTCATTAAAGACGGCTTGTCCGCTGTCGGAGGCGAGAAGTTGCAAAGCAAGGCGACCGTCGGCCGCTGATATTTTCCATCCGGCAGCAGTTTGGCGCTGATGATTTCGAATTGGGCGAAGTGATTGAATTTTCCTTCGCGCGGAAACATATCGAGATAAAACATCCCAAGCGGTTCACCCGTGGAGGAATCGGTCACCATATAAAGCTGCAGATCGTCGATCCATTTGTAAGGCGCGGCGATCTTTTCAAACTTCAGGCCGAAGATGCTCTGATATATGTTGAACATGCCGTCGAGCACCTTTTGGAACGGGAAATATGCCCGCAACGCTTCTTTATCGACGGCATATTTTTGTTTGTCGCGCTGGTTGGCGTAATAGCGCCAGTCCCACACCTCGATTTTGACGTTGGGATCATTCGTATCGGCGGCCTTCAACTTTTGTAGTTCCGCCACTTCGCTTCCAAACTTGGGCTGAATTCCATTGACCAGATCGCTAATGTATTTCTCGGCGTTCGCGCCAGTCTTGGCCATTTTGACTTCCGTCTGATAATCGTCCCACGATTTATAACCGAGCCGCAGCGCGATCTTGTTTCGGAGCGCGAGCATCTGGTTGAGAACCGGAACGTTTGCCTCTTTTGCGAGCGTCTCCCGAATGACATAAAGCTGTTTGCGCGTTGCTTCGCTCTTTGCGTTTTCCTCGACGGTATTAAATTGCCACGTGACATTTGCCATCACTGTGTAGGCGTCGTCTCCTGTCCGGACGCCTGGTGAAGCGAAGAAGCTTTCAGGTAATCCATTCAAATCGGCCTTTGTGAAGATCACCGGGGCATTGGCCTTCACGATGTTCGTGTCGAAATCAGTCCCGAGTTTGGACAGCTCCTTCCGCAGCTGCTCAACCTCTTTGCGCTCATCGGACGGAAGATCCAATCCGGCACGGCGATAATCGCGCAACGTTTCGTTCAGGAGTTTTTCGTCCTCACCCGAGAGCCTCGGATAACTATCGGCGAAAGCCTTGATTGCCTTATAAACATCCTCGCGATAATCGACGCCCACAGCCCAATCTTGAAACGCCTTTATGGCGTTCTCGGCAGCGGCGCGCATTTCTGGATTCGTGTTTGTCTCTTTGATGGTTGCGGCCCTGTTCGCTGCAAGTCCAGCTTCGTAAGTGAGATCATCAAGGGCGACGACCGTGCTCCTAAACGTAACCTTTTTCAGATCTTGCGAGCCGATTTGATCCAGGGCCTTGTTCGCCTTCGCGATGGCGTTGTTCATCATCGCCTCGACCGCTTTCGGCGTTTGCTCCCAATCCGGAATCGTCAGGACAGCATTGGCCTTCGCGGCCTCGGGACGAAAATCATCGACGGTTTTTAGATCGGCGGCGGAAAGGCATGGAGTGGTGGTAATGAGAGCGAGGGGCAAACAGAGAAGCGAGAATTTCATGGCAAGAAAGATTGGCCAACACCTGTATGCGTTTGCAGCTGCAAAGGCAAATTCAAGAGACAGTGTTGGACGCGAGTTCGGCTGCGATTCCTGGATTGCGTTTGACGAAACTGCAAGCTAGGAAACGTTCGCACGCAATGATTCAGAAATTTTTTCTCGCCTTCATTCCGATTTTTGTCGCAATCGATCCGATCGGACTTGTCGCGATCTTTACGGGCCTCGCTGCCAACGCTTCACCGGAGCAACGGAAACGGCAGGGGTTTCTCGGAATAGTCACGGCGCTCTGCGTGGCTGTCGGATTTATGTTTCTCGGGGAGATTATTTTCGACGCACTTGGAATCACGGATGCCGACTTTCAAGTCGCGGGCGGTCTTATTCTGCTTGCTCTAGCGGGTCGCGAGTTGCTCAATGTTGGGCCGTCCGATCACGCAGGAAGCGATGAATTCGGAATCGTACCGCTTGGGATGCCGTTAATCGCGGGCCCGGCTTTGCTTACGGCACTGCTCATTCTCGTCGACACGGTGGGGTTAGTGTTTACGTTGGTGTCGCTTCTGGTTAATCTCGCCCTGGTCGCATTGGCGTTCTGGAATGCAGACTGGTTCACGCGCTGGATGGGCAGACAAGGGTTGCGCGGCGTGTCCAAGATAGTTGCACTCCTTTTGGCGGCGATTGCCGTCAGTCTCATCCGCCGGGGTTGGAACGCCCCGAGCTGATTCGACGCGACCGACTTAAGCTCTACGGTCCGGCGGTATCGCCGGTTTGCATCACTTCGTGGTCGCTCGAAGTTAAAAAGCCGTTTCTGGACCACTGGCAATATGCCTGCGGGATGAAGGCCAGAATTCCTTTAGCTCCGCGGTCTTATCACCATGCTGATAACGCCAATTCAACTCAACTTCGATCGACTTGATCTCATCTTGCGCAGGCTGGGCTTGTCCGTGGTAAATATAAGCAGGTACGCCCTGTCGAGTCTCAGTGAGTGGAGTCATTCCGTAGAGTTCGAGACGGCGCTGCTGCAATTGGGCCGTGGTCCAATTCCGGTAGGCTGGGTTCCGGTAACCCCAAACTTCCGCGGTGGTAGCATAACGGGAGTAAGTGTAACCAGTCGTCGCCGATGGTGGCGCGTATTGTTCGGCGCAGCCGATAAGGCCGACCGCAAATGCTGCTAACAACAATTGTTTCATAATCTGTGATTTTTGTAGTTCGTTTTTGGAGACAGACTTGCACCAATTAAACCACATAAATCACCCACAGTCGCATGTTTATTTTGCCTTTTAGGTGATGACCACTTATTTTGCGAGCGGCGCAGAGTCCAAACAACGCGCCAAAGTCGATTCAATTAACAAAGTCGGCGCTTCAGCCGGGTCATTGACACTCTAGAAGCTCCTGATACTATCCTCGCTCCAATGAGATTTCCTTTACCGCTTACAGCGAAAATCGCGGCCTACGTGATCGGGCATAAGTTGCGTGGCACGAAGAAATTCGCCACAGTGCTTCAGCTCGAGCCGCTGCACACGTGCAACCTCACATGCACGGGTTGTGGACGGATTCGAGAGTATTCCACGTCGCTCAAGGACATGATGAGCCTGGAGGACTGTCTCGGGGCGGCAAAGGAATGCAACGCGCCGATGGTTTCCATCTGCGGAGGCGAACCGCTTATCTATCCGCACATCGAGGCGCTGGTGGAAGG